>JBLMVY010000245.1:0-11099 GCA_050256935.1 Candidatus Levyibacteriota bacterium
CCGGCAGGTTCTCCAGCGCCTTGACGATCGTCTGGTCGGTGATCGACGTCAGCTCGCGCAATCCGGTCGTCGGCGACGTGACGACCAGCGAGACCACCGGCTGGCTGTTCTGGTTGTCGACCCGGGTCACCAGCGGATCCTTGACGTCCCGGGGGAACGCCGTGCGCACCGGCGCCAGCTTGTCGCGGACGTCCTGCACTGCCTGCGCGACATTGGTCGACAGGCGGAACTGGACGAACACCTGGCTCTGCCCTTCCATGGAGTTCGACAGGATGTCCTTGACGCCGGGCACCTGGTTCACTGCGTACTCGACCGGCTTGGTCACGTCGTTCTCGACGGCCTCGGGCGAGGCGCCCGGGTAGGGCGTGAGGATCATCACGTACGGCAGCGTGACGTCGGGCATCTGCTCGATGTTGAGGCGGGCGTAGGAGAACAGGCCGAGCACCGTGATGCCGACCATCACCATGGTGGCGAACACCGGGTTCGCGATCGAGGTTCGGGTGATCCACATGGCGGTCGCCGTTCAGCCGCGGGGCGCTTCGCGCCCGGTGCCGGAGGACGCTCCGACCGCCCCGCCCGCGGGAGTCGCGCCTGCCGGCGCCGCATCGCCCGAGCGCGCGGTCCTGACGATCGCCGCCCCGCCTTCCTTCAGGTTGTCGAAGCGTCCGGCGAGCACCGGCGCCTGCGGCGGCAGCGGCGTCCTGATCTCGACGCGTCCGGCCTCCTCGTCGCGGCGCCCGGTGACGACGACGTGGCGCACCAGCCTGCCCGATTCGATCGTCCACACCCAGGACTGCCCGGCCTCGCTGCGCACCGCGGAGGTCGGGAGCGTCGGGACCGGCGCGCCCGCGGCGAGGGCGATGCGTCCGGTGGCGAACATCCCGGCGCGCAGTGCGGCATCGGGATTGTGGAGGCCGACGTGCACGATGATCGCGCGCGTGCCCGGCTCGGTCGACGGATTGATCCGTTCGACGCGGCCGGCGAAGCGTCGCTCGCGGAAGCCGTCGACCGAAAGCTCGACCGGCATGCCCGGCTGCACCTCCGGCACGTCGATCGCGGGGACCATCGCCTGCACCTCGAGGTCGTCGAGGTCGACGATCGTCAGCAGCGGCGCCTCGACTGCGACCTTCTCTCCCGGCTGGACCTGCCGCCTCGCGACGATTCCCGAGAGCGGGGCGACGACGTCGGTGTCGCGCAGCGCGTTTCGCGCGAGCTGCACCTGGGCTTCGGCCGACTTGACGTTGCCGCGCGCGACGTCGAAGCTCGATTCGGTGTTGTCGAACGCGCTTTGCGAGATGAACCGGTCGTGCAGCAGGCGCAGGTTCATCGACCTCGTCTTGTCGGCGAGCGCGAGCTGCGCGCGCGCGCTCTCGAGCGCGCCCATCCTGTCGGCGAGCCGCGAGCTCAGGTCGGCAGACTCGATGCGCGCGAGGCGCTGGCCCGCGCGGACGGGGTCGCCCTCGCGCAGCGCGAGGTCGACGACGTCGCCGGCGACCTTGGCCTTGACCACCGCCTGGCGCACCGGCTCGAGGGTTCCGGAAACCGGCAGCCAGCGTCCGAGCGCCATGTCCGTCGGGTGGGTGAGGTCGGACGCCGCGAACTCGAGCGCCACGGGCGCAGCCTTGCCGGCCGCAGCCGCGGCCTCGTCGCTTGCGTGCCTGCTGGCGCGCAATGCGACGGTCCCGGCGAGCCCGCCGATCAGCACCGCGACGGCGAGGGCGCCGGCGGTCCGCCGGCGCGTCATGCGGATGGACATGCTTTTCCCCTTCGGGCCCGGGTAGGGCCCGGCCGGTTCGACGGTGCCGCTGCGCACGCCATGCGGGTGGCACGGCGGCGCTGCGACGACTGGCCATTCGATGCAGCGAGCATCCCGATCGGATTCATCGAACCCGTCCGGGCCGCGCGGGCGCCATGCGGTGCACCCGGCACGGACCCTCGGGAAGCGCGGCAGCCTAATCGGAGTGCTGCCCGCACGCAAGCAAGACGCGACGGAATACGATTCTGCCCGACAGCACGCCACCAGCCCCGCCGGAATGCGCCGCCGCGCCGGAGCACCCCGCCGCCGACCCGGGCGGCCCGCAGCGCGGCGCCCGCCGCCGGGCATCCGGCCGCCGGGCGAGATGGCCACGCCATTGACACCCGAATTGGCAGGGAATCATAATTTTATGTTTTCCCCCTTCCCCATTCTCCGTTCGGAGGCTTCAGATGCGTGTCGCCCACAGGATCGGCCTGACGCTCGTTGCGGCGTCGGTCATCGCGATTTACGGTTGCGGTCAGAAGGAAGAGCCGAAGAAGGAAGCCGCCCAGGCGCCGGCGCCTGCCGCCGCGCCGGCCGAGCAGCCGGTCGTCGTCAAGATCGGGTCGGCCGGCCCGCTGACCGGCGAGATCGCGCACCTCGGCAAGGACAACGACAACGGCGTCCGCCTCGCGATCGACCAGGCCAACGAGAAGAACCTCAAGATCGGCGGCAAGCCGGTCAAGTTCGAGGTCGACAGCCAGGACGACCAGGCCGATCCCAAGCTCGGCCCGACGATCGCCCAGAAGTTCTGCGACGAGAAGGCGGCAGGCGTCGTCGGCCACCTGAACTCGGGCGTGACGATTCCCGCCTCGGCCGTCTATCACCAGTGCGGCATCCCGATGATCTCCGGCTCGGCGACCAATCCGCAGCTGACCGAGCAGGGCTTCAACAACATCTTCCGCGTGGTCGGCCGCGACGACCAGCAGGGTCCTGCGGTCGCGCAATACCTCGAATCGATGAAGATGAAGAAGGTGGCGATCGCCGACGACGCCACCGCCTACGGCGCGGGTCTGGCCGACGAGGTCGAGAAGACGCTGAAGGCCGCGGGCATCAAGATCGTCGCGCGCGAGAAGACCAACGACAAGGCGACCGACTTCAAGGCGATCCTGACCAAGATCAAGGGCCGCGCGCCCGACGCCGTCTTCTACGGCGGCATGGACGCCACCGGCGGTCCGATGCTCAAGCAGGCGCGCGAACTCGGCATCAAGGCGGTGTTCAGCTTCGGCGACGGCGCCTGCACCGACACGATGAACAAGCTCGCGGGCGAGAAGAACGCCTCGGGGTTCATCTGCTCGCAGGCGGGGCTCCCGGTCCAGGCGGCGTCGAAGAGCTTCCTCGACGCCTACAAGGCCAAGTACAACGTCGATCCGATCATCTACGCGCCGTTCACCTATGACGCGGCGAACCTGCTGATCGCGGCGATGCAGAAGGCCGACTCGACCGACCCGGCGAAGTACCTGCCCTCGCTGCAGTCGATCAGCTACGACGGGGCGACCGGTCACATCGAGTTCGACGCCAAGGGCGACCGCAAGAACGCCGAGATCACGATCTTCACGATGAAGGAAGGCAAGCTCGCGCCGGTGGCGGTGGTCAAGAGCGGCAAGAGCATCGCCTTCGACGAGTTCATGAAGGAGGCGGCGACGGCGGCACCCGCGGCTGCACCGGCGGCGGCGCCCGCGGCGGCCCCGGCCGAGGAGAAGAAGGACGACGCGAAGAAGTAGGTCGCGGGCAGTCTGCCCGGTTTTCGGCACAGGACGGCGCCCCGTTTCGGGGCGCCGTTTTTTTTCGCCTCGCGCCCTTGCCGGGGACGCCCCAAACACCGGACAATCGCGGGGCACAACGCCGCGGTACCTCCTCGTGGACACGTTCATCCAGCAACTCGTCAACGGCATAACGCTGGGCAGCGTCTACGCGATCGTCGCGCTGGGCTACACGATGGTCTACGGCATCGTCCAGCTGATCAATTTCGCGCACGGCGACGTGGTGATGATCGGCGCGATGGTCGCCTATTCGGTCATCACCGCGCTGGTCGCCGCCGGCGCCCCGCTGCCCCCGCTGGCGATCGTCGTCGTCGCCACGCTGTGCGCGATCCCCGCCTGCATGGCCGTCGGCTACACCCTCGAGCGCGTCGCCTACCGGCCGCTGCGCAATGCGCCGCGTCTCGCGCCGCTGATCACCGCGATCGGGCTGTCGATCATCCTGCAGAACGTGGCGCTGATCATCTGGGGCCGCAGCCCGCTGCCGTATCCGCAGATCATCGACACGGCGACCTACCATCTGACGTCGAACCCCGACGGCGCGACCATCACCAACGTCCAGGTCGGGATCGTCGGCCTGTCGATCGTGATGATGGCGGGCCTGCTGCTGCTCGTCTATCGCACCAAGCTGGGCATCGCGATGCGCGCGGTGGCGCAGAACCCGCAGGTCGCGGGCCTGATGGGCATCGACATCGACCGCGTGATCTCGATGACCTTCGTCATCGGCGCGGCGCTGGCCGCCGTCGCCGGGGTGATGGACGGAAGCTACTACGGCGTGGCCCATTACCAGATGGGCTTCCTCCTCGGGCTGAAGGCGTTCTCCGCGGCCGTGCTGGGAGGCATCGGCAACCTCGGCGGCGCGATGCTGGGCGGCCTGCTGATGGGCGTCATCGAGGCGCTGGGCGCCGGCTACGTCGGCGAGCTCACCAACCTGTGCCACCTGTCCGGCTGGTCCGACGCGCTGGCGCAGCGCTGCGCCAACGACCCGCACCTCGCGGTGTTCGGCTCCAACTACCAGGACGTGTTCGCCTTCATCGTCCTGATACTCGTGCTGGTGTTCCGTCCCTCGGGCCTGCTCGGCGAACGCGTCGCCGACCGCGCCTAGGCCCGCGATGCGCAGCTACCTCGACGTCCGTGCCCGCCCCGCGCTCGCCTGGGCCGGCGTGGCGCTGATCGCCGCGACGCTGGTGGCCCTGCCCTGGGTGCTGGCCGGCATCGGCACCGCATGGGTGCGCATCACCAATCTCGCGATCCTCTACTGCTTCCTCGCACTGGGCCTCAACATCGTCGTCGGCTTCGCCGGACTGCTCGACCTGGGCTACATCGCGTTCTACGGCGTCGGCGCCTACGTGTATGCGCTGCTCGCGAGCCCGCATTTCGGCATCCACCTGCCGTTCTGGGCCATCCTGCCGATGGGTGCCGCGCTCGCCTGCGTGTTCGGGGTGCTGCTGGGGACGCCGACGCTCAAGCTGCGCGGTGACTACCTGGCGATCGTCACCCTGGGTTTCGGCGAGATCGTGCGCATCTTCCTCAACAACCTGTCGCAGCCGTTCAACCTCACCAACGGCCCGCAGGGCATCACGCTGATCGACCCGTTCCGCATCGACGGCTTCAGTTTCGCGACACAGCAGCAGCTGCTGGGCCATGCGCTGAGCCCGCCGATCAAGTATTACTACTTCCTGCTCGCGGTGCTGCTCCTGGTCATCGTCGTCAACCTGCGGCTGCAGAATTCGCGCATCGGCCGCGCCTGGGAGGCGATCCGCGAGGACGAGATCGCCGCCCGCGCGATGGGCATCAACACCCGCAACATGAAGCTGCTGGCGTTCGCGATGGGCGCGTCGTTCGGCGGGATCGCGGGTGGCATGTTCTCGGCGATGCAGGGCTTCATCAGCCCGGAGAGCTTCGTCCTGGTCGAGTCGATCATGGTGCTGTCGATGGTGGTGCTGGGGGGCATGGGCAACATCTTCGGCGTGGTGATCGGCGCGCTGCTGCTGTCCTACGTCCCCGAGGTCCTGCGCTACACGGTGGGCCCCGCGCAGCAGGCGGTGTTCGGGCGGGCGATCATCGAGCCCGAGGTGTTCAGGATGCTGCTGTTCGGCCTCGCGCTGGTGCTGATGATGCTCTTCCGCCCGGCGGGGATCCTGCCCTCGGCGGTGCGCAAGCGCGAGCTGCAGCGAAAGGCGGACAGTGCCTAGGGCGCGGTGCGGGGGCGCGGCAGGGCGATGAGCGCCGGCTCCGACCTGCTCGTCGCGCAAGGCATCACCAAGCGCTTCGGTGGCGTGAGCGCGCTCGCCGACGTCTCGTTCACCATCCGCCGCGGCGAGATCTACGGTCTGATCGGGCCCAACGGTGCGGGCAAGACCTCGCTGTTCAACGTCCTGACCGGCATCTACGATGCCGACGGCGGGGAATTCACCTTCGAGGGCCGGCCGCTCGCGGGCCTCAAGCCCAACGACGTCGCCGAGCGCGGGATCGCGCGCACCTTCCAGAACATCCGCCTGTTCGCCAACCTGTCGGCGCTGGAGAACGTGATGATCGGCCGCCATGTGCGCACGCGCGCCAGCGTGTTCGGCGCGATCGTCCGCAACCCCCGCACGCTCGCCGAGGAGCGCGCGATCGAGGAGCGCGCCCACGAGCTCCTCGAGTACGTGGGAGTCCACCGGCGGGCGAACGACCTGGCGAAGCACCTGGCCTATGGCGACCAGCGCAGGCTGGAGATCGCGCGCGCGCTCGCGACCGATCCGCGGCTGCTCGCCCTGGACGAGCCTGCCGCGGGGATGAACGCGACCGAGACCGCGGCGCTGCGGAGCCTGCTCGAGAACATCCGGCGCGACGGGGTGACGATCCTGCTGATCGAGCACGACATGAAGCTGGTGATGAGCGTCTGCGACCGGGTGCTGGTGCTCGACTACGGCAGGAAGATCGCCGAGGGGCCCGCCGCCGAGGTCCAGAAGGACGAGAAGGTCATCGCCGCCTACCTGGGCGGCGAGGTGACGCTGAACCTCAAGGGCGCGTGAGCCATGAGCGTCGCAGGGACGTCCCAAGACGCGAATTGCGTCCCCTCCGGGGGCAGCGCAGCGGCGAATGCCGCAAGCGTGGGGGGGCAATGACCACGACGCCCCTGCTCGCTCTCGAAGGACTGGCGCTCGCCTACGGCGGCATCCAGGCGGTCAAGGGCATCGATCTCGCCGTCGGCGCCGGCGAGCTGGTGTGCCTGATCGGCGCCAACGGCGCGGGCAAGACGACGACGCTCAAGGGCATCTGCGGAATGCTGCCCCCGAGGTCGGGCGCCGTACGCTACGCGGGCGAGAGCATCGCCGGCCGCCGGCCGTTCGAGCTCGTGCGCCGCGGCCTGGTCATGGTGCCCGAAGGCCGGGGCATGTTCGGCGCGCTCACCATCGAGGAGAACCTCGCGATGGGCGCGTACATCCGCGACGACCGCGCCGCGGTCCGCGAGGACATCGAGCGCGTCTTCACGCTGTTCCCGCGACTCAAGGAACGGCGCAGCCAGACCGCGGGAACGCTCTCGGGCGGCGAGCAGCAGATGCTCGCGATCGGACGCGCGCTGATGTCGCGCCCCAAGCTCCTGCTCCTCGACGAGCCGTCGATGGGACTCGCGCCGCTGATGGTGCAGAAGGTGTTCGAGACCATCGTCTCGGTGTCGAGGGAAGGCGTGACGATCCTGCTGATCGAGCAGAACGCGAGGCTCGCACTGGAGGTCAGCGACCGCGGGTACGTGATGGAGTCGGGGGAGATCACCCTCGAGGGCGCCGCCACGAAGCTGCTCCACGATCCCAAGGTGCGCGCAGCGTATCTCGGCGAGAGCCTCTGATCGCAGGGCGGCGCGCATTTCCGACGACGACACTCCGCGCGACGCGCGCCGCGACGACGGCCCGCCCTCCGATGCCGCGGCGCGCCGCAGCCCGCGCGCGGTCGGCATCGATCACGCGATCGAGTGGTACCGCGAGGCGATGCTGCTCTGGAAGCGCGGTCCCCTGGGGTTCTCCGCGCTCGCGCTGGTCATCCTCGCCGCCAACCTGGCGCTGGCCCTGCTGCCGGCGGCCGGCATCGCGATCGGCCAGGCAATCCTGCCGCTGGCCGAATGCAGCCTGCTCTACGCGAGCCTCGCGGCCGATCGTGGCGACCGGCCCCGCCTTCGCCATCTCGCTGCCGTCGCCGGCGCGTCGCCCGCGGCGCTGGTCGCGGTCGTCGTCTCGGGAGGGCTGGTTTTCGCCGTGGAGGCGCTGGTCGCGCGCGAGGCGGGAGGGATCGACATCCTGTCCCCCGCGGCGAACGCGACGGTGTCGGCGCGGGCGCTGGTCGTCACCTACGCCGCCGGGATGCTGGCGTCGCTGCCGCTGACCTTCGTCCCGTTCGCCGCGCTGTTCGACGGCGCGCCGCTTCGCGACGTCTTCGCGCAGAGCTGGACGGCGTTCCTGCGCAACCTGGCGCCGCTCGCGGTGTACGGCGCGCTGTCGTTCGTCCTGCTGATGCTGGGGCTGCTGACCAACGGGCTGGGGCTGCTGCTCGCGCTGCCGTGGTCGGCCGCGGCGTCCTACGCGGCGTGGAAGGACATCTTCGACGTGCGCTGAAGGATCGGGGGCACGCTGCGCATGCGGTGAGCTCGCCGCTGCGCAGGCGCCGGCACCGCGTACGTCAGTCCTCCATCTCCCATTTCTCCGCGCTCGCTCCCGCCAGGGCGCGCACCCGCTGCTCGTCCTTGGCGAACTCCGCGGCGGGCCCCGAGTAGACGATGCTGCCGTTGTCGAGCACGTAGGCGTGGTCGGCGATGGCCACCGTGGCCCGGACGTTCTGCTCGACCAGCAGCACCGAGATGCCTTCCTTGCGCGCCTCGGTCACGATGTTGAAGACCTCGCGGACGATCAGCGGGGCGAGGCCCTGCGACGGCTCGTCGAGCGCCAGGATCTTGGGGTTCAGCATCAGCGTGCGCGCGATCGCGAGCATCTCCTGCTCGCCGCCGGAGAGCTGGCTGCCCTTGTTGCCCTTGCGCTCGGCGAGCCGCGGGAAAGCCTGGAAGACCCGCTGCACGTTCCAGGGACCGGGCCGGGCCACGGCGACCAGCAGGTTCTCCTCGACCGTGAGATTGGGGAAGATCCGCCGCCCTTCGGGCACGTAGCCCACGCCGAGCCCCGCGATCTGGTCGGGAGCCCAGTGCGTCGTCGCCTGGCCGAAGATCCGGATCGCGCCCTCGCGCGCAGGCGTGAGGCCGATGATGCTGCGCAGCGTCGTCGACTTCCCGGCACCGTTGCGGCCGAGCAGCGCAACGATGTTCCCCTCGGGAACCGAGAGGCTGACCCCATGCAGGATGTGGCTCTTGCCGTAGTAGGTATGCAGTCCTTCGACTTCGAGCACGTTCAATGCGATTCTCCCAGGTACGCCGCCTGCACCCGCTCGTCCTTCGCGATCTCGTCGGGGGTTCCCTGCGCGAGGACGCGCCCCTCGGTGAGCACCATGATCCGGTCGGCCAGGTGGAAGATGACGCGCATGTCGTGCTCGATCAGCACGATGGCGAGATTCTGCTCGCGGTGCAGCTTGCGGATCAGCTTGGTGATGTCGTAGGTCTCCTGGTCGCCCATGCCCGCGGTCGGCTCGTCGAGCAGCAGCAGCCGGGGCTTCAACGCCAGCGCCATCATGATCTCGGTCGCCCGCTGGTCGCCGTGCGAGAGCTCGCCGACCAGCCGGCTGGCCTTGTCCTCGAGGTTGCCCTGCAGCATCAGCTCGACGACCCGCGCGTCGACCTCGTCGCGCATCCTGCGCGAGATCCAGGGGCGCAGCCGCAGCCCCGCGGCCACCTCGACCGGGATGCGCAGGTTCTCCCGCACCGTGAGCTCGGGAAAGATCTCGGTGATCTGGAACGTGCGCGCCATGCCCATCTGCACGCGCTGGTGCGGCGCGAGACCGGTCACGTCCTTGTCGTCGAACCAGATGCGGCCCGAGGTCGGCGGGAAGAACCCGCTGATCAGGTTGAAGAAGGTCGTCTTGCCGGCGCCGTTGGGGCCGATGACGGCCTGCAGCTCGCCCGCGGCGACCGAGAGCGAGACATCGTTGACGGCGACGAGGCTGCCGAAGGCCCGCGTCGCGTTCTCCACCCGAAGCAGGCTCATTGGCTGCTCCTGCGGCGGATCATGCCGAGCACGCCGCGCGGGAAGAACAGCACGATCAGCACGAAGAAGAGCCCCACGAACGACATCCAGTTCTCGGTGCGGCTGGACACGAAGTCCTGCAGCACGACGAAGATCGCGGCGCCGACCAGCGGCCCCCAGAACGACCGCATTCCACCCAGCACCGCCATGATGACGAAGTTCCCCGACTGTCCCCAGAACAGCGCGCGGGGATCGATGAAGTTGTTGAGCAGCGCGTAGAGCGTGCCGGCGAGGCTCGCGAAGCCGCAGGAGATCACGAACGACAGCCACAGGTGGCGCTCGACCGGGATGCCGAGGAAGCGTGCGCGCTTCTCGTTCTCGCGGATGGCGAGCAGCGTGCGCCCGAACGGCGAGCGGAGGATCAGCCCCATGCACGCCGCGGCGAGCAGGAACAGCACCAGCACGAAGTAGTAGAACGACAGCGGGTGGTTGAGGAGCTCGATGCGCGTGAATCCGAGGTCCAGTGCCTGCCGCTTCCAGTTGGTGAGGCCGTCATCGCCGCCCGTGACCGAATTCCACCGGAAGGCGATGAAGAAGAACACCTGGCCGAAAGCGATGGTGACCATGGCGAAGTAGACGCCGCGCAGCTTGATGATCAGCGCGCCGACGATCATCGCCGCAATGGTGCCGACCGCCACGCCGACGAGGATCCCCAGCGGCGTGCTAGGCGCGATGTACTTGATGATCATCGCGACCGAGTAGCCGCCCAGGCCGAAATACGCGGCATGGCCAAACGACAGCGTGCCGGTGAATCCGAGCAGGAAGTTCAGCGCCATCGCCGCCAGCGCCATCACCAGGACCTGGGTGGCGAGCTCGGTGTAGCCACCCATGTACTGCATCCAGAACGGCATCGTCGCCAGCAGCAGCACCACCAGGGCATGGGTGCTCGATTGCCCGAGGTTTCTCATTGCAGTCTCCCCTCTTCGCCCAGCAGGCCTCGCGGGCGCAGCAGGAGCACCAATCCCATCATCACGTACATCACCGCCTCGGTCGCCGACGGGAAGAACACCGTCGTCAGGTTCGCCGCGACGCCGATCAGCAGCCCGCCCAGCAGCGTTCCCGGCAGGCTGCCGAGGCCGCCGACGATGATCGCGACGAAGCTCGGCATGATCAGCGACGTGCCGATCGTCGGCTGCAGGCCGAGCTGCCCGGCCGCGAGCACGCCCGCGAGGCCGGCCAGGAAGATGCCGAGCCCGAAATTGAGGTTGCGCAGCACGCGCACGTTGACGCCCAGCGTCGACACCGTCTCGAGGTCCATCGTCCCGGCCCGGATGCGCATGCCCAGCCGCGTGCGGTTCAGGATGTAGAACAGCGCCCCCACCGCGACCGCGACCAGGACGACCATGAACACCCGGTAGCCGGTGAGGAAGAAGAACGAGC
>JBLMVY010000246.1:0-16227 GCA_050256935.1 Candidatus Levyibacteriota bacterium
CGAAGCGCGCCACGCCCACGAACCCCTGATGGAGCGTGCGGGCGCGGCTGCAGCCGACATCGCTGCCGCGATGCGCGGATCCGATGGCGGGCGCGTCGTCGTCCTCGCCGGCCCGGGCAACAATGGCGGCGACGCGTTCGTCGTCGCGCGACGCCTGCGCGAGCGCCGCATCGCCGTTGACGTCGTCTGCGCCACCGATCCCGCGCGCCTGCCGCCCGACGCCGCGGCCGCCCACGCCGCCTTGCGTGCCGCCGGGCAGGATTTCCTCGCGGCCCCCCCGCCGGCGAAGCCTGCGCTGATCGTCGACGGCCTCTTCGGCATCGGCCTCGCGCGCCCGATCGGTGCGCCGCAGGCACAGTGGATCGAATGGGCGAATGTGAGCGGCGCCCCGATCCTCGCGCTCGACATCCCGAGCGGCCTCGACGCCGCAACCGGGGTCGCCCGTGCGCCGACGATCGTCGCGTCCGCGACCGCGACGTTCATTGCGCTCAAACCGGGGCTGCTCACCGCCGACGGTCCCGACCACTGCGGCGACATTTCGGTGCACGCGCTGGGCCTTGGCGCCGACCTCGACGCCCCTTCGGGCGTGCGCCTCGAGTGGCCGGGGCTGGCCGCCGACCTGCCGGTCGTGCTGGCTCGCCGCAGGCGCGCCACCCACAAGGGCACGTTCGGCACCGTATGCATCGTCGGGGGCGCCGACGGCATGGTGGGCGCGCCGCTGCTGGCCGGCCGGGCGGCGTTGCGCTCGGGGGCGGGCCGCGTGGTCATCGGGTTCGTCGCCGGCGTCGCGCCGCGCGTCGACCCCGGCGCACCGGAGCTGATGCTGCGCAGCGCGGAGGCGCTGGAGCAGGATGCCGATGCCTGGGTCGTCGGTCCCGGGCTGGCCCGCGACGCTCGTGCGCAGGCGCTGACCGCGGCGGCGATCGCCCGCGACCAGCCGCTGGTGCTCGACGCCGACGCGCTCAACATCGTCGCCACCGACGATGCGCTGCAACGCGCGATCGCGCGGCGCCGTGCGCCCACGCTGCTGACGCCGCATCCGGCCGAAGCCGGCAGGCTGCTGCGCGGCGACACCGCGTCGATCCAGGCCGATCGCGTCGGATCCGCGGTGACGCTCGCCACGGCATTGCGCGCCCACGTCGTGCTCAAAGGCAACGGCAGCGTCATCGCGCGTCCCGACGCCACGTTCGACATCAACGCGACCGGCAACCCGGCGCTCGCCACGGCAGGCTCGGGCGACGTCCTCGCCGGCATCCTCGGTGCGCTGCTCGCCCAGGGCATCGAGCCCGCGGCCGCGATGCGCATCGGCGTCTGTCTGCACGGCGCCGCGGCCGACGCCCTGGTCGCTCAGGGCGCCGGGCCGCTGGGGGTGTGCGCCTCGGAAGTGATCGACGCCGCGCGCGCGCTGATCAACGAGGCCACGCGCCCCCCTGCGCGGCGCTGAGCCTGCGGGCGATCAGGGAAGCAGCAGCGTCGCCCCGGTCGTCTGGCGCCCCTGCAGCGCGCGATGCGCGTCCGCCGCGTCCTTCAGCGCGAAGGTCTGTCCGATGTCGGCGCGGATCTTCCCCGCTTCGACCATCGCGAACATCTCGCCCGCCATCGCCGTGAGCGATGCGCGATCCTTGGCGTGGTGCGCGAGCGTGGGCCGCGTGGCGTAGAGCGACCCTTTCTGGGACAGCAGGAGGAGGTTGACCGGGGGGACCGGGCCCGACGCGTTGCCGAAATTCACGTACATGCCGCGCTGACACAGGCAGTCCAGCGAGGCCGGAAACACGTCCTTGCCGACGCCGTCGTAGACGACCGGCACGCCCTTGCCGCCGGTGATCTCCCTGACGCGGTCGACGAAGTTCTCGCGGGTGTAGACGATCGTGTGCGCGCAGCCGTGATCCCGGGCGAGGGCCGCCTTCTCGTCCGATCCGACGGTCCCGATCATCGTGACCCCGAGCGCGCGCGCCCACTGGCAGGCGATCAATCCGACGCCGCCTGCGGCCGCGTGGAACAGGATGGTCTCGCCGCCCTTGAGCGGGAACGTCTGCCGGAACAGGTACTGCACGGTCAGGCCCTTCAACATCAGCGCCGCGGCGCTGCGCTCGTCGACGCCCGCCGGGAGCTTCACCAGCTTGTCGGCCGGCATCACGCGCTCGGTGCTGTACGAACCCAGCGGCCCGGTGCAGTACGCGACGCGATCGCCGGGTGCGACCCAGTCGACGCCGGCCCCGACCGATTCCACGACGCCGGCGGCTTCGGTGCCGAGTCCCGAAGGAAGCGCCAGCGGGTACAGGCCGCTGCGATGGTAGGTCTCGATGTAGTTGACCCCGATGGCGGTGTGGCGCACGCGCGCCTCGCCGGGACCCGGCGCGCCGACGGCGACCTCCTCGAAGGACAGGACCTCGGGGCCGCCGGTGGCTTGGAATCGAATTGCGTGAGACATGTGGTGCTCCAATCGAATTTGAGTGAGACTCGCGTGCAGCGCGCCCTTTTTCGCGCCCCATTCGCGCCGGTTTCGCGCTCATGGTGCGGGCCCCGGCGAACCTCGGAGCCACGGCGCCGTCCTCGCATCGAGCCGCCGACAGTCTGCATTCGAACATGAGCGTCCGCAACCTCGAGAGGCTGTTCCGTCCGCGGTCGGTGGCCCTGATCGGCGCCTCGGACCGGCCGGGAAGCATCGGCGCGGTGGTCATGCGCAACCTGCTCGCTTCGGGCTTCGCCGGACCGATCTATCCGGTCAATCCCGCCCACGCCAGCATCGCGGGCCGGCGGGCCTGGGCGTCGGTCGCCGATCTCGACGAGGTCCCCGACCTGGCGCTGCTCGCCACGCCGCCCGACACCGTTCCTTCGATCATCGCCGCACTGGGCGAACGCGGAACGAAGGCGGCGATCGTCCTCACCGCCGGACTGTCCGCGCGCCGCGACGCGAGCGGCAGGACGCTCGAGCAGGCGATGCTCGACGCCGCGCGTCCCCATCTGCTCAGGATCCTCGGCCCCAACTGCCTCGGCCTGCTCGTTCCACCGCTCGCCCTGAATGCGAGCTTCGCCCACGTCGATGCGCGGCCCGGCAGTCTCGCCTTCGTCTCGCAATCGGGTGCGCTGACCACCGGGCTGCTCGACTGGGCGCGATCGACGGGCATCGGCTTTTCCCACTTCATCTCCCTGGGCGAGGCCGCCGACGTCGATTTCGGCGACATCCTCGACTACCTGTCGTCCGATCCCGCGACCTCGGCGATCCTGCTCTACATCGAGTCGGTCCGCGAAGCCCGCAAGTTCATGAGCGCAGCGCGCTCGGCATCGCGCAACATGCCGGTGATCGCGGTCAAGGCGGGGCGCGTCGCCGAAGGTGCCAAGGCCGCGGCCTCGCACACCGGCGCCCTCGCCGGCGCCGACGACGTGTACGACGCGGCGCTCGCGCGCGCAGGCGTGCTGCGCGTCGACACCACCCTCGACCTCTTCGGCGCCGCGGAGACGCTGGCGCATGCGGGACGTTTCGCCGGCGAGCGGGTGGTCATCGTCACCAACGGCGGCGGCCCCGGGGTGATGGCCACCGATGCGCTGATCGCAGGCGGCGGCAGGCTCGCGCCGCTGTCGGCGCCGACCATCGAGCGTCTCGATGCGAAGCTTCCCGCGACCTGGTCGCACGCGAACCCGGTCGACATCATCGGCGACGCGCCGGTGGAGCGGTACGTTGCGGCGTTCGAGGCGCTGCTCGCCGAGCCTGCCGCCGACGCCCTGCTGTTCATCCACGCGCCGACCGCGGTCGTCGACAGCCTCGCGATCGCCCGGGCCTGCGCGCCGATCATTGCCGCTTCCGGCAAGATGGTGCTGGCCTGCTGGCTGGGCGGCAGCGGGCTCGACGCCGCGCGCGCCGAGTTCACCGCCGCGGGAATTCCCGACTACGTGACGCCGGAAGCCGCCGTGCGCGGCTTTCTCGACGTCGCCAAGTTCTTCCGCATCCAGCGCCTTTCGGCCGAGACCCCGCCTTCGATCCCCGAGCAGTTCGAGCCCGACGTCGCCGCGGTGCGCGGCGTCATCGAGGCTGCGCTCGCCGGCGGCAATCCGCTGCTGAGCGAACCCGAGGCCAAGCGCGTGCTGGCGGCCTACCGCATCCCCGTCGTCGAGACGCGGGTCGTCGATGCGCTGGACAGGCTTCGCGATGCCGCGGCGACCATCGCCCTCCCCGCGGCGCTCAAGATCCTGTCGCCGGACATCAGCCACAAATCGGATGTCGGCGGTGTCGCGCTGGATCTCGAGACGATCGACGCGGTGGAATCCGCCGGACGCGCGATGCTCGCGCGCGTGCGCAAGCTGCGTCCCGACGCGGCGATCACCGGCTTCACGCTGCAGCCGATGGTCCGTCGCAGCGGGGCGCACGAGCTGATCGTCGGCACCACCACCGATCCTGCCTTCGGACCGGTGATCCTGTTCGGGCAGGGCGGAACCGCCGTCGAGGTGATTGCCGATCGCGCCGTCGCCCTGCCCCCGCTCAACATGAAGCTCGCGCGCGAGCTCGTCGGCCGCACCCGGGTTTCGAAGCTCCTGGCCGGCTACCGCGATCGCCCCGCGGCCGACCGCGACGCGATCGACCTCACGCTGGTCAAGATCGCACAGCTCGTCGCCGACATTCCCGAGATCGTCGAGCTCGACATCAACCCGCTGCTCGCCGACGCCAACGGCGTCATCGCCCTCGATGCGCGCATCCGGATCGCGCCAAGCGCGGCGGCAGGCGCCGCCAGGCTCGCAATCCTTCCCTACCCCAGCGATCTCGAGGAACGCATCGAGATCGCCGGGCGGCCGGTGCTGCTGCGACCGACCCGGCCCGAAGACCAGACCGACCATGCCGCATTCCTGGCGCGCACCGATCCCGACGCCATACGCACCCGCTACATCCATCCGGTGCGCGCCTTCGAGCACCCGAACCTCGCGAGCCTGACGCAGATCGACTACAGCCGGCAGATGGCGTTCATCGCGACGCCGGCACGCATCCGCGACTCGATCCTCGGCATCGTGCGCTCGGTCACCGATCCGGACAACGACAGCGCCGAGTTCGCGATCCTGGTCCGCTCCGACCTCAAGGGCCAGGGGCTGGGCCACGCGCTGCTGGACAAGATGATCCGCTACTGCCGCAGCCGCGGAACGCGCGAGCTGTGGGGCGACGTGGCCGCCGGCAATTCGGCGATGCTGGAGCTCGCCGCTGCGCTGGGCTTTCGCACCGGATCCGCCGACCAGGGCCTGATCCGGGTGACTCTCGCCCTCTGACCCCCGGCATAGTCCGCGAGCCCGCCGCGCGCGTGCGTGGGGGCGGTTTGCCGGCCGCTCAGCGCGGGTCCTGCGGCGGCGGCGACGGGTGGCGCCGGCGGGAGGACCTGCGCGGCCGGGACAGAGCCGTCGCGTCGGGGGTCGAGGGGCCCGGGGCCGTGAATTCGCGCACGACCTGGCGCAGCTTGCCGCTCGCCGCATCAGGCGCCGGCAGGCGCGCATCGAGTTCGACCGCGATGTCCGCGAGGCCCTGGCTCGCGAGGTAGCGCTGCAGTCCCGAGGCCGCCGCCGCGAATGCGCGCGCCCGCTGCTGCGGCTCGTCGATGTCGATGCGCAGCGCGAGGGTGTCGGGCCCCGCTTGGACGATCTGGAAGCGATGGACCTCGGCCGCCTCCTCCACGACCGTGGTCAGCGCCAGCGGGATGAGGCGGACGACGGCGCCGTTGCGGGCCCGGAACGACAGGACGTCCTCGCGGCGGCCCTCGACGCGGATCGCCGGCAGCGGACTCCCGCAGCGGCAGCGCCCGGGATGGGCCGTCACCGCGTCACCGAGGTCGTAGCGGATCAAAGGCTGCACGTGGTTGGCGAGGTTGGTGATCAACACCGTATGCGAGGTCCTGCCCGCGGGCGTGGGCGAATGATCGGCCTCGACCGGCTCGACGACGACCCAGTCGGCATTGACGTGCAGCCAGCCCTCGCTGCAGCCGAAGGCGATGCTCATGCACTCGGATGCGCCGTATTCGTTGATCACCGGACACCCGAATGCGCGCTCGAGCTGCGCATGCGCGGCAGGCGCCAGGTATTCGCCACCCGACCAGACGACGGAAGGACCGATGCGCAGGCGGCCGGCGCGCCGCTCGTCCGCCAGCACCAGCAGCATCGTCGGATAGCTGGCGAGGTACGAGGGCCCGAAATCGTTCAGCCGGTTGACCAGGTGATCCAGCGGCTCCATGATCGAAAAGCCGCGCGCCGCCAGGCCCGGCGCCGCGCGGACGACGCGCTCCCATGACGCGATGCTCGCGAAGTGATCGCCGGTCGCGGCGATGAGTGCGGCGCGTCCGCCCCGGAACATCCCGGCGACGCAGTGCGTGGCGAGATTGCCGGCGCTCATCTGCACGGCGATCAGCGCGTCGTACACGTCGAGGGCGAGGTTGTCCTGGATGTAGACGCCGGGCTCGCCCGTCGTTCCCGAGCTCTTCCAGACGACATAGCGGCCGAGAAACCGCTCGCCGACATGCGCCCGGTCCGCCAGGAAGCGCTCGACATCGACCCGCCGGATCGCGGGGTCGGTCACCCAGTCGTCGAAGCGCTCCATCAGCGCGTGCCGGCTCATCACCGGCAGTTGCTCGATCCGGAAGTCCTGCGGCAATGCGCGATAGGCCTCCGCGTACAGCGGCGAATGCGCGCGGGCGTGACCGACG
Source organism: Candidatus Levyibacteriota bacterium (assembly GCA_050256935.1). Classification (GTDB taxonomy): domain Bacteria; phylum Pseudomonadota; class Gammaproteobacteria; order Burkholderiales; family Casimicrobiaceae; genus VBCG01. The sequence continues at coordinate 6,672 of JBLMVY010000246.1, forward strand.
AGCCTGTGCAGGCGACCGCGCGCCGCCCTGCGGATCGCGTCGATCCCGGCCATTCGACCCCACCAGAGCTGCCACACCGACGGCCACCAGGTGGTGAGGCGCCTCGCCGTCTCGAAGGTCGGGATCCGCCCCCCCGATCCGGACGGTGCGGCGGAGGGCAGCGGCTCCGGTGCGCCCATCGCTCGGCCTTCCGGCAGGTTATGCGCGACGCGCAGGCGAGCGTGGCCCGGCCCACCGGTCGGCGCGTGCGGACGCTAGTCCGCCGCCGGGTCGGTCACCCTCTCCAGCGCAGCCACGGCCCGATCCCGGGCGGCCACGGCCGTCCGCGTTCGCGGCGCCGCGGACTTGGCGCGTGATGCCGCCGCGCGCTCGGACGAGCGCACCAGCAGCACCGGAACCTTGGATTCGCGCAGCACGGCCTCGGCGTCGCTGCCCATCAGCACGCGCCGCAGGCCGCGCCGGCCGTGGGTTCCCAGGACGATGACGTCGGCGCGCGCCTTGCGCGCCTCGCGGACGATCACGTCGGCGATCGCCTGCCCCTTGGACTCGACGAGCACCGTCTTGGCGGTGACGCCGTTGTCGCGCGCCAGAGCCTCGGCCTTGGCGAGCAGCTTGCGCCCGTTGGCGCGCAGGTCCGCGAGCAGGGTGTCGACATAGTCGGCGGGGATGTAGCCCATGTCGCCGACGTAGGCGACGCTGGCGACGTTGTCGATCACGTGCAGCACGGTGAGTGCGGCGCGCTGGTCCGACGCGAGCCCGATCGCGGCCTTGAGGCCGCGCGTCGCGGTAGGGCTGCCGTCGATTGCCACGAGTACCTGCTTGAACATGAATGCTCTCCCGTTGAATGCAAGGCAAACGCACGCGCCGGCATCGGCCCAGCGCTGCCGTGCCCTGCGGCCATTGGACGCGCAGCGGCGGGATCGCGCGTTGATCCCGGTCAACCGCCAGCGCCGCGCGCGTAGCTTGCCGCAGGTCCCCCTGGCGATCAACCGCCCGCGGCGCCGTCGATCACGCCGAACTCGACCGGGGCCCGCATGTAGAGAATGCCGATGCCCTCGGCCCGGACCCGATCGAGCAGCCGCTGCGCGTCCTCGTCGCTGACGGCGAAATCGACCTGTACCGTGAGATCGCCCGCGAGCTCGAAGAAATGCTCCTCGCGCATCACCCCGTGGCGTCCGAATCCGGCGATGGCGCGAAATGCCGAGCCGCCATGGATCCCCAGGCTCTTGGCCTGTTGCAGCAGCCATTCGTAGAGCAGGACATGACGATGCTTGCGGTTCTCGTGGACGTAGAAGCGTAGCAGCGTGCCATTCATGACGAAGCCCCCCATGCGAACAGCCCGCGCACCAGCAGGATGCCGACGACGGTCATCAGCAGCGATCCCGCGACGTGGACGACGACGCCCAGCGCGGCCCACATCCATTCACGACGCATCAGCAGCGTCGTCATTTCGGCCGAGAACGTCGAGAAGGTGGTGAGTCCGCCGAGGAACCCGGTGGTGACGAAGAGCCTGAGCTCGGGCGACATGACCGCGTGGCGGGTGATGAGCTCCATCGCCAGGCCCATCACCAATCCTCCCGCCAGGTTGGCGGTCAGCGTACCGAGCGGCAGCGTGGGAAAGACGGGATTGAGCGCAATCCCCAGTCCCCACCGAAGCCACGCACCGACGGCGGCGCCGACGCCTACTGCCGCAAACGATCCCCACGCGAGCATGCACGTCCTCCTGCCCTGGTCAGGGCGCCATCACACGCAGAGGGCGGTAGCGCGCCGGCTGCGCCTACCCTCCCCCGAATACCGGGACTGCGGGTAGGCATCATCGGCCTTGCGGCGGTTTGGCGATGCGCCACCGCAAGCTTGCGGCAGCGCGGGCACGGGAGGCATGCCATCTCCGTCCGGCGATTCTAGCGGCCCTGTGGAGCGGAAACAAGATTCGCAGGCCACGCGACGGGTCAATCGCGAAGCGTGGCGACGAGTCGACGGGGATTGAGCAGCAGCGCGAGGGCGTCGGCAATGGATCGGCAGACGATGCGGCTCGCGAGCATTGCTTCCGCGGCGATGCCCTCGTCGCCGATCACGCCGATGCCCAGCGCCGCGACCCCGAGCATTCCCGCATCGTTGCGTCCGTTGCCCACCGCCACGACGCCGCCGGCGCCGATGCGCTCGACCAGTGCCGCCTTGGCCCGTGCCTGGCCCTCCGGACCGAGCACCGTCAGTGCGCAGGGCAACCCCTGGAGTTCGGCCTGGGCGCTTGCACAGGTATCGGCGGTCACGACGTGGATCTGCAGCGAGGCGGCGACCCGTGGAAGCAGCTCGCGCGAAGGCGCGAGCAGACGGCCGTCCCGTGCGAGCGTCCCGTTGAAGTCGCAGACCAGGTCGGTCAGGGCCAGGCGGCCAAAGCCCGGGATCGCGAGGTCGATCACCCCACACCCGCCGTGGCATGGACACCGGGCGCGATGGCCGCAATCCCGGCACTCGCGGCGATGGACGCGGTCAATGCAGCATCCGGCGTCGCGTCGGCGCTTCCGGTGACGGGCAGGTGCGTCCGAGCTCCCGGTACCGGAGGGCGACGACGCCGCGGCACTCGGCCACGATGGAGAACCAGGCAATGCGTTTGAGCAGGGTCGGATATTTCGCGGATTTTGTCGTCTACCCCGCGCTCCTCGCGGCGCTGTCGTGGCAGGCCTTGCGCCACGCGCGCCCCTTGCAGCGCGAAGACTGGCTGCTCGCGTTCGCCGCGGGGCTGGGTCTGTGGACGCTGCTCGAATACGCGCTGCACCGCTACGTGCTCCATCACGCGCCTCCGTTCCGACGCCTGCACGCCCTGCATCATGCGCACCCGGCTGCGCTGATCGGCACGCCGAGCTGGCTCAGCGTCGCGCTGATCGGCGGCCTGGTGTTCCTTCCGCTGCTGCGCGAACTGCCGGCCGACCTCGCGAACGGCGCCACCGCGGGCGTGATGCTGGGCTACCTGTGGTACGTCGGCGTCCATCATGCCACCCATCACCGCCGCGCGCGTCCCGGCAGCTACCTCTACCGGGCAAAGCAGCGGCATGCGCTGCACCACCATGCGGCACGGGGGTGCAACTTCGGGGTGACGACCGTGCTGTGGGACATCGTGTTCGGTTCCGCGCGCTCATCCGCGAGTTGAGTCCCCGGGGGCGCGGCCCCCGCGGCGCACGCCGCCGCCTTCAGCGGCCCGGTTCCAGCGCCCGCGCGACGTCGTCGGCCCGCGGCAGCGGGGCCACCGCGCCGTAGCCCAGGGTCGTCAGCGCCGCCGCGACGTTCGCGTAGCGCGCCGCGGCGAAAGCGTCGTCGCCGGCCACGATGCGTGCGAGGAACGCGCCGTCGAAGCAATCCCCGGCACCCGTCGCGTCGACCGCATCGACGCGCCTTCCCGGCACGCGCTCGCGCCGCGCGCCATCGGACACCAGGCAGCCCTCGGGCCCGAGCTTGACGACGACGGTCGACGATCCGAGCCCATGGCAGGCGTCGACGATGCGCAGCGGATCGTCGGTGTCGAACAGGATCCGGGCATCGTCGAGGCTGGGCAGCGCCCAGTCGGCGGCGCGCAGGGTCGCGAAGATGATCGCCCGCGCCCGGGCGAGCGGCCACAGCTTGAGGCGCAGGTTGGTGTCGTAGGCGATGCGCACGCCCGCGTTGCGCGCGAGGTCGATCGCGGCGAAGCAGGCATCGCAGGCCGAGGCGGAGATCGCCTGGCTGATCGCCGACAGATGCAGCACCCGTGCCGAGGCGATCACGGCCTGCGGAAGCGAGGATGGGTCGAGACGCGACGCCGCCGACCCGCTGCGCAGGTAGGAGAACTCGTGGCCGCCCGCGCCGTGCGACACGAAATAGATACCGGTCGGCGCGTTCTCGTCGACGTCCACGCCGGAGGTGTCGACGCCCTCGTCCCTCCACAGCCCGAGCAGGCGGCGCCCGAACGAATCGCCGCCGACGCGGGAGACGTAGCCGCTGCGCGCGCCGAGCCTCGCGGCGGCGATCACCGTGTTCGACGTGTCGCCGCCGAAGCCCTGCAACCACATGCGCGCGTCGTCGCCGCGGGCCTGGTTGAACTCGACCATGGCCTCGCCGATGGCGACGATGTCGAGGCGATCCTTCACGCGCCTGCCCCGCGCCACCGGCCACTGGGCGCCATGCGCCGCGCCTCAGGCATGGCGCGCGGGCAAGGCGCGAAACGCTGCCGCGTAGGCCGCCGCGCCGGCCCGCACCGCGGCGGGGTCGGCGCCGGGCTTGTACAGGTTCGAGCCGGTGCCGAAGCCGTCGGCGCCCACGGCCCACCACGGTCCCATGTTGTCGGGCCGGATGCCGCCGACGGCGAACACCAGGGTTCCCGCGGGAAGCACGGCGCGCCAGGCGCGCAGCGCCGCCGGGGCCATCGCCTCCGCCGGAAACATCTTGAGGCCGTCCGCACCCGCCGCGAGCGATGCCAACGCTTCGGTGGGGGTCGCCACGCCGGGCAGGCAGATCATCTGCTGCCGCCTGGCCTCGCGGACGACCGCGGTGTCGGCGTGCGGCATCACGATCAGGCGTCCGCCTGCGTCGCGCACGCGTGCCACGTCGGCGACCTCGAGCACCGTGCCCGCGCCGACCAGGCAGCGATCGCCGTAGCCCTGCGCGAGGCGCCGGATCGACTCGAAGGGCTGCGGCGAATTGAGCGGTACCTCGAGGATGCGGAATCCCTCCGCATGCAGCGCCTGCGCCACCGCGGGGATTTCGTCGGGAGTGATGCCGCGCAGGACCGCGACCAGCGGCAGCGGCGACAGGTAATCGGCGAGCTTCATCGAGGGAATCCTTCAGGACGGCTGCAGCGCAGCGCTGACCAGCCCGGCATGCACGGCGATGCGCCACAACCCGAGGGCGGCGGCGTCGGGATCGGCGGTTTCGGCGACGATGCCCGCATCGGCGAGCGCGAGCGCGTAGCGCGACGCCAGCGCGCCATCGCCGATGACTCGCACGGCGCCCGGGTCGGCACCGGCGCGCGTCGCCCATTCGCGCGCCGCGCGGATCTCGCGCCCGATCAGCAATCCGGAGAGCCAGTCGGCGACGTCGTCTGGGGCGAGCGTTCCCGCGAGCGCCAGCGTCCGCGCGCCGAAGATGTCGTGCGCAAGCTCGCCGGCTTCGAGCCCGCGCGCGGCGCCGCGCGCGAACGCTTCCTGCGCCAGCACCTCGGGGTCGCCTGCCGCGAGGCGACCGAGCATGCTGTGCTCGAGCAGCACCGAGTACAGCTCGCCGGTCATGAAGGTCGTGAAATCGACGACGCGACCGTGATCGACGCGCGCCCACTTGCTGTGCGTTCCCGGCAGCACCGCGAGCACCGCGTGCTCCCCCGGATCGACAGCGCCCAGGAGCTGCGTCTCCTCGCCGCGCATCACGTCGGGCACCCCGGCGGCATCGAAGGTCGCGATCCCGGGAACGATCGTCAGGTGCTCGACGCGGGTCTGCACGACGCGATCGGCCAGGGCGGCGAGCGACGCCGGGCAATCCACATAGGGTGCCTCGAGCCATCCCTGGCGGCTGCCGATCATTCCGCAGGCGATCATCGGGGCGACGTCGTCGCGCCAGTCGCCGAGAAGCTGCGCCAGCGCGAGGTCGAAGCGGCCGTCCCTGATCTGCCGCACGCCGAGCGGCGCCTTGCGCGAACCCAGCAGCCGACCGGCGCCGTCGAAGCGATAGGCGCGTGCGCTGGAGCTTCCCCAGTCGATGGCGATCAGTGCAGTCTCGGACAAGGCGATTCCCGGAGCGCGGGCCGCGCGCGTGGCAGAGCGTGGGGATCTACCAGCGCTGCGCAGCCTCCGCGTCGCTGTCGCGTGCCTCGACCCAGCGTTCGCCCGAGGGCGTGCGCTCCTTCTTCCAGAACGGCGCCCGCGTCTTCAGCAGGTCCATCACGTAGCGACATGCGTCGAAGGCCATGCCGCGGTGCGCGCTGGTGACGGCGACGAGCACGATCTGGTCGCCGGGCGCGAGCGCCCCGACGCGATGAATGACCAGCGCATCCCGGATGTCGAAGCGCGCGCGGGCCTCGGCCACGATCTCGGCGAGCGCGGCCTCGGTCATCCCCGGGTAGTGCTCGAGGGTCATCCCCTCGATGCTCGCCGAATCGTTGACGTCGCGCACGGTTCCGATGAAGGTCGCGACCGCACCGACGCCGGTGTCGCCGTTGCGCAGCTTCGCGATCTCCTGCGCGACGTCGAAATCCGCCGTCTGCACGCGAACGTTCATCGCCGGGGTCACGTCAGCCACCGGTCACCGGCGGGAAGACGGCGACCTCGTCGCCCTCGTGGACGGGCGTGCCCGGGTGGGCGACGCGATGGTTGACGGCGAAGCGCACCGCCCGCCCCTCGCCGAGCTCCGCCGCCCAGGCTCCGCCACGGGCGCGCAGCGCGGCGAGCACGCTGCCCACCGTCGGCCTCTCGTCGGCGGTCAGCGTCAGCGTTTCGCCGGTCGAGGCGAAGGCTTCGCGCAGCCGCGCCAGGTAGACGAGTCGCACGGTGGTCGCGACGATGGATGCGGGAACGTTCGCCATGGGAACCGTATCGGATGGAAGCAGGGCGCAGCGCGTCGATCGCGGGGCTGCGCCTAAGCGTCGATTGTACAACCGGAGGGAGCTGCGCCGCGGGGGCGCCGCGACGGGCGGGAGTGCGACCCGGACTAGAAGCGGAACTGCATACCGAACTGGACCTGGTCCGACTCGGGCAGCGGCCCGGTGACGGTCTCGCCGGCGAAGCGCGGGAACCGCGCGTATTCGAGGCGCAACCCCAGCGCACCGGTGATGTCGTAGCGGACGCCGACGCCATAGTTGACGCCGTCCCGCGGCAGGCGCCCGTCGGCGGGCGCAAGCGCTGCCATCGCATAGGCGGGCAGCCCCTCGCTCTGCACGTAGCCCAGCCGGCCGTAGAGGGAGAGGCTGCGGAGGAACGACCACGACGTGTAGACATCGGCGTTCCACGTGCGGTCACCGGTGGCAGGGGCCAGCGACAAGCCGACGCCGCCCGGACCGCCGGCATCGAGTTGCCACATCCGGTGACTGTCGGTCATGGAGAACGACCCCTCGAGGGCGATGTCGTTGGCGAAGCGATAACCACCGAAGAGCAGCGAGCGCCGCATCGCGGAATCGTCGGTGATGGGCGGGGCGTAGCGTCCCCAGACCGAGGTGAGATGGCCGAGGCTGATCCCGCCGGCGTCGACGCCTGCGTCACGCAGCGCCACTCCGCCGTAGAAGCCTGAGACGGGCGCGGTGCCGCTGCGCGCATCCTGCGCGTATGCCGGTCCTGCGGCGAGCGCCGCCGCCAGGAGGCCAACGACAAGTATTTGATTCCTCGACATAACCGCCCGTACCCCTGCGAATGCCGCGTCGCCCGACACCCGTGCGGCGCGAGTCATCGCCGCATTGGGCAGACGCCGGCCGCAGAGGTTCAACCTACTCCCCCCGAATGGCTTCGTCAATCGGACGGCAGCCAGGCGGCAGCCCGCTCGACGACCAGCGCGGCGATGCCCTGGAGGTCGTCGAGACCGTACACCGGCAGACCGGCAGGCGCCGCCGGCGGATCGTCGGTGGCCAGCGCCACGACGTGGGCGTCGCCCGGATGGAGCAGCGGCTTCCCCACCGAGGGACGCCAGACTTCCAGCTTGGGAACGGGGAGGGTCTTGTAGCCTTCAAGCAGCACGATATCGCAGGGCGAGAGCCGCGCGAGGACGTCGTCGAACGTGGGCTCGGGCGCACCGCGCAATTCGTGCATCAGCGCCCAGCGCGCCGCGGAGCAGACCAGCACTTCGGCGCAACCCGCCTGGCGATGCCGCCAGGAATCCTTCCCCGGCTGGTCGACGTCGAAGCCATGGTGGGCATGCTTGATCAGCGACACGACGAGCCCCCGCCGGACGAGGACCGGCACCAGTGCCTCGATCAATGTCGTCTTGCCGCTGCCCGACCAGCCGGCGAATCCGAATACGCGCATGGGTCGCGATTGTAGACGCTCCCACCGGGCCCGATCCGGCGTATCACGGCGCTCCCCCTGCCTTTCCCCCTTCCGCTCGCCTCCCGCCCCAGGATGTAGACTGCATGACCTGGGCAGCGGGCGATCGACGATGACGGATCCCTCCATTCCTGCGCGACGCAATCCCGGATCGTCCCGGCAGCGACCGATCGTCGACGCGCTGGAGCGCGTGATCGCCGACGTCCCGGCGTCCTCGGCGCCTCCGGCCGATCGCCCCGAGGCCGATGCGGCGGCGATCGCGCGGCGCGCGGCCCGCCGCGCCGCCGTGCTCTCCGGTTCCCTCGCCCTTCCGCCGGGACCGCTCGCCTTCGCGACCTTGCTGCCCGACCTCTACCTGATCTGGCAGACCCAGCGCCAGATGGTGTCGGACATGTTCGGCGTCCATGGCCTCGGCGCCGAGCTGACGCGCAGCCACATGCTCTATTGCCTGTTCCGCCACGCCGCGAGTCACGTCCTGCGCGACGTCGCGGTGCGCAGCGGGCAGCGCCTGGTGGTCCGGCAGCTTTCGGGCAGTGCACTGAAAGGCACGCTCGGCGAACTCGGCGTCACCCTGTCGCAACGCATCGCCGGCAACGCCGCCGGACGCTGGATTCCACTCGCCGGCGCGGCCGCGGTCGGTGCGTATGCGTACTGGGACACGATGCAGGTGGCCGGGACCGCGACGCGCCTGCTCGCTGCGCTGCCGCCCGCCGCTGCCCGCGACTGGGCGCGGAGCTGAACTCGTGTGCGGGCGCTACGAGCTGTCGAGCCATCCGACCGCGATCGCGCTGGCGTTCGGCCTCGCACATCCTCCCGACCTGCGCCCTCGCTACAACATCGCACCGACCCAGCAGGTGCCCATCGTGCGCCTGGATCCGGCGGGCCGGCGCGAGCTCGTCCAGGTGCGCTGGGGACTCATTCCCCGGTGGGCGAAGGATCCATCGATCGGGCTGCGGATGTTCAACGCGCGCGCCGAAACCGTCGCCGACAAGCCGGCGTTCCGCACCGCCTACGCGCGGCACCGCTGCCTGATCCCGGCGACCGGCTTCTACGAGTGGCAGTCGTTGCCCGGCGGCAAGCAGCCGGTGCACATCGGCATGCCCGACGGGCGCCCGTTCGGCATGGCGGGCCTGTTCGAGCGCTGGCGATCGCCCGACGACGAGGTCGTCGACAGCTGCACGATCGTCACCACGCGCGCCAGCGACGCGCTGCGCCACGTGCACGAGCGCATGCCGGTGATCGTCGCCGACACCGAGCACGCGCGCTGGCTCGACGCCGCGAATGCCGACGTCGCCGATCTGCTGCAGCCGTGGTCGGGGGAACCCCTGCTCGTCTATCCGGTGTCGACCCGCGTCAACGCCGCCGCCAACGACGACCCGGGGCTGCGCGAGCCCCTGCAGCCGTCGCTGCTGTAGGCACCACGCTTTCTCCCGCGCGCCGGCGCCGGCACGCGCGCCGCAGCGCACTCAGCGCCCGAAGAGTTTGTCCAGGGTCTTGCCGAGATCGCCCGGCAACCCCGGGCTTGCCGCCGGCGGTCCCGACGGACGCGCCGGCGCCGCGGGCTG
>JBLMVY010000247.1:0-3469 GCA_050256935.1 Candidatus Levyibacteriota bacterium
CGCGATGCGGTCAGGCAGATGGTCGCATGGTGCGAACGCGACCGCGTCGCCGACGACGGCGAGGTGCGCGCGCGCATGCAGGCATGGATCCCCGAGTACGCGCCGCCGGCCGGCGCGTCGATCAAGCCGATCCCGTCGGAAGCGGCGCAGGAGACGGTCGCGGTGCCGTTGCGCGCGCCGCGACGGCGCTAGAGCGTCGGCTCGATGCGCTCGCGCGGGCGCTCGCCGGGGCGCTTCGCTGCGCCCTCCGCGGGCTGCGCCACGCCCGCCTGAGTCGGCACCTCGCCGGCGACGAGGGCGTGCTCCCGCCGCATTCCGTAGCCCAGCAGCAGCGCCGTCAGCGCAAAGAATTCCTTGGCGTTGCTGCGGAACAGGAAATCGTCGGTCTGGTTCTTGGCGAGGAATCCCGCGACCAGCGCCAGCCCGAGCATGCCGACCCACGCCAGCGTGTCGTCGCGCGAGCGCAGGAAGCGCAGGTAGGCGAGCGCCAGCGCGGCGATGAACGCCGTGAAGGCGAGAAGTCCGGGGAGCCCCGTCTGCAGCCACTGGCTGGCGAACACGTTGTGGGCGTGCGCCAGCAGCGGGTTCCCGAGCTCCCGGGTCAGCGGCCCCGCGAGGATGCGCCGGCCGAAGCCGTAGCCGGTCCACGGCCGCGCAGCGATCCGCCCCTTCACGTGCTCCCACAGCACGATCCGCGGATCGTGCTCGAGCGTCGCGGCGACGCTCTCCCGTCCCTGGTAGACCGTTTCGGCCCGCTCGACCAGCGAGTCGAGGAAGGCGATGCCCAGGACGAGCAGCAGCACTGCCGCCGGCACGATCCAGCGCAGCGGAGCCCGCGCGAGCGAATGCGGCCAGCGCCAGGCTGCGGCGAGCGACGTGGTCGCGAAGGAGACGCCCAGCGCGATCCACACGATGCGGTTCTCGCTCATCCGCGCCGTCACGATCAGCAGCGCGAGCAGGGCCAGCCCGAGCACCGCGAGCTTCCTCCCCCCGCCGAAACCGGCGGGCCTGGGCGCGATCAGCGCGAACAGGAAGGGTGCGACCAGCACCAGCCAGGTCGACCAGGGTCCGACGCCGACGTGGTAGCGGGCGGGCTCCCAGACGCCCTGCACCGCCGTCATGGCGATCGCGAGCAGCGCGAAGAAGGCGAAGCCCGACAGCGCCGCGACGACGAGCACCCGCAGGCTGCGCGCATCGCGGGCGGCGACGTAGAACGCGAGCATCACCAGCAGGCTGTCGGTGACCTCGCGCTCGAGCTGGCCCAGCGAATACTGGGGATCGACCGACCATGCGAGCGATGCCCACGACCATGCGGCCCACGCGAACAGCGGAACCAGGACGGTCCTGCCCGCCATCGGGATCGGTGTGGGGCTGCGTCTTGCCGCGATCCAGGCGACGATCGCGCACACCGCGGCGATGCCGTAGGTCACCGACCGCACGATGGTCGCGGTGTTGGTCGGCAACAGGAAAAGATAGATGGCCGCGGACGCCAGCAGCCAGCGGTTGATATGATCGGTCATCGCGCTGCCGGATCGCGCCAGATTGCGCCGCGCGATTCTACCTTCACCATGCCCCCCCACGCCTTCGCGCCATGCGCATCCTGATCGTCAAGCGGGACAAGCTCGGCGACATGCTGCTGACGACGCCGGTGCTCGAGCATCTCGCGGCCGTCGCGCCCGCGGCCGAGATCCACCTGCTGGCCAACGACTACAACGCCTGGGTCGCGCAGCACCATCCGGCGCTGGCGCGCACCTGGACCTATCCGCGGGCGCGCAGCGGCCGGCGGCTGCGGCTGCGCGCCCTGGCCGCGCAGCTGCCGCTGCTGCTGCGCCTGCGCCGCCAGCGCTACGACTGGGCGCTGGTGATGGGCGGGGACGAGTCGCACCGGGCGATCCGGCGCGCATTGGCGGTCGGCGCCCGGCGCGTCGTCGCCTATGTCCACGACCCGGCCGAATACGATTCGCGCCTCACCGATCCCCTGCCGCCGCCGGCCGCGGGTCACGAGACGATGCGGATGCTGCGGCTGCTCGCGCCGCTGGGTCTCGAGGTTCCGCCCGCACCCTCGGCACCCGCCTTCCCGCTTCCTGCGGCCTCCGCGGCGTTCGCCGCGCAATGGCTCGCAGGACAGGGGATCGAGGCCGGACGCTACGTCGTCCTCGGGCTGGGCGCGCGGCGCGCCAAGAAGCAGCCGGGTGCCGCGCAGGCCGTCCGCTGGACGGAGCGCCTCTACGCCGAATTCGGCCTGCCCACCGTCCTGATGTGGACGCCGGGCGCGGCGGACAACCCCGCCTATCCGGGCGACGACGCGCTGGCGCAGGCGGTGCTCGATCGCGCCGGCCCTCACGTGCATCCTTTCCGCGGTCCGATCGGCGACGCCCTCGGCCTGATCTTCGGCGCGCGCACGACGGTGATGCCCGACTCCGGGCTGATGCATTTCGCCGCCGCGAGTCCGGGCGGCGTGCTCGGCCTTTTCGCCGACCCGCAGGATTCCGCGCCCGCCGCGCGCTGGGCGCCGCTGGGCGCGCGGGCGCGCCACATCGAGGCTGCGAAGGCGGTCGCGGAGCTTCCCGACGACGACGTGTTCGCGCTCCTGCGTCCGCTGCTGGCGCCTACGACGGCTTCCGGTAGAGCCAGGGATTCAGCGCCGGATCGTTGTACATCTTGAACTGCCGGTAGATCCGCCAGAACGCCCGCCCTTCCGCGGCGCGCGAGAGCAGGGTGTCGAGGCAACGGGCCAGGTCGTCGCGCTGCAGCGACAGCCGGGCGAGCCTGTCGGCGCAGCTTGCGATGTGCGCGGGCGTCGCGTCGCTGCGCAGGGTCTGCGCGCGCATGTGGTGGACCTTGAGCGCCAGGATCGACAGGCGGTCGATCATCGCGCCCGCGGTCTCCGAGTTGTGCCACGCATCGGCGGCCGGCGTCACGCCGGAAAGCCGCGCCAGCAGCGCCTCGTCGATGCGCTCGATCGCATCGTTGCGCTTCTGGTTGTAGCCGTCGATCGCCCGCTTGTTCGCCGCGATCGCGGCGTCGGGGACGTCGGTGCGACGCGCCTGGTCCTCCTCGTCCCACAGCAGGTGGTTGAAGCGGTGGTTCGCCGCGATGTGGCGCCAGGCATCGTCGGGAGGCTCGGCAGCCTCGGCGCCCGCGCCGAGCGCGATCCTCTGATCGTGGAAAGCGCGGATCGACGCCGATCCGACGTCGTCGAAGGGCTTGGTCATGGCAACGCTGCCTCCAGGGACTCGATGGCGTGCATCACCTCGGCGACGCCGATCGCGGGCATGCAGAGGTGACGCGGACACTGCGCGACCGAGCGGCCGCAGCGGCGCACCCAGGCGATCTCGCGCTTGAACAGCAGGCGCTGGTCGCGGCAGGGAAAGGGATCGACGGTGACTGCGCGATAGGGCGCATGACGCCAGAACTCGCCGGCGCCGCAGATGACCGCAGACCCCGGACCGAACAGGGCGACGGTGGG
>JBLMVY010000248.1:0-2701 GCA_050256935.1 Candidatus Levyibacteriota bacterium
ACGGGCTCGACGTGCAGCGATCGGGCATTGGGCAGGTCCGCGGGCAGCACGCGCGCGAGTCGCCGCAACGCCGCGACGGCGATCGCGGCGATGAACGCGGCGAGTGCGGGGGCGGCGACGACGGCGTTTCGCATCGGCTCTGGCCTTTCAGGACGCCGGGAAAGCCGATTTGGCGCCGCGACCCCGCATTAGCAGCAGCAAACCCGGCCCATACCACGGGCGGGGCCCGAGTTAATGGTCAAAAAAGGCGCGTTGCGCGATCCGACTGCAATCCGCGCCCGATAAAACGATCTTTTCCCTTGCCACTCAGTATTTTAGCGCAGAATGCTCACAAACGACGGGATGCGGGCTGCCCGTAGCCATGTTGCTCCGGCACAACAGCGCTGCAACGGCATTCGCAGCGCTGCCGCCTTATGTTGCCAACGCTTTCCGCAGTTTGGCACAATGGGTTCAACTTCTCGCCAGAGTTGAGAAGGTTCCGATGGCAGGCGCAGGTCGTTTTCAACTTGCCAAATCAATCAGTTAGAGGAGAGTATCGATGAAGAAGAAGCTCGTTGCCATCGCCGTGGCGGGCGTTCTGGGTGCTCCGCTGGCTGCGCATGCGCAGACTGCGAACGTCACCCTGTATGGTCGGATGAACCTCGACCTCGAATTCATGAAGGGCACGCAAGCGGATGGCTCGAACCCGAACACGGTTCGCGTGAGCTCCAACACGTCGCGCTTCGGCCTGCGTGGCGTCGAATCGCTCGGTGGCGGCCTCAACGCGATCTTCCAGATCGAGTCGAACATCGCCGGTGACGCCGGCAACAGCCTGACGGCCGGTCGCGAAACCTTCGTCGGCCTGCAAGGGAGCTGGGGTACGTTCAAGATGGGTAACTTCTTGACGACCACCGACGACATGCACGCGATCTTCGGCAGCTCGCCGACGTTCCTGACGTCGATCTTCTCGACCGCGGCGCTGTGGGGCCAGGGCCCGCAAAGCCGTGCGACGGGTGCCTTCGACTCGCGCAACGGCAACTCGCTGCGCTACGACTCGCCCTCCTACAACGGCTTCACGTGGAGCACCCAGGTGTCGCTGGCCGACAACTCGACGGGTGGCGGCACGGGCTGGCCCGGCGGCGACCTCACCGCGGCGCAGAACCGCCATGCCTACGCGCTGGGCGTGAACGCGATCTACACCAACGGACCGCTGCAGATCGGCGCCGACTACGACAGCAACAACAAGATCCGGGGCGCTGGCCTGAACGACAAGGAATTCACGATCACCGGCGGCTACAACTTCGGCGTGGTCCGCATCGCCGGCGTGTACGAGTACATGAAGTACGACACGCCGACGGGGGACCTGAAGCGTGACTTCTACGGCATCAGCGGCATCATCCCCGCGGGTCCCGGCAGCTTCTACGCGTTCTGGGGCCATGCCGCAGACGGCAAGGGCGGCGCTGCGGACGGCACGACGGTCGGCGGCCTCGTGAAGGGCCCGGGCACCAAGGCGGACCACTGGGAAATCACCTACACCTACCCGCTGTCGAAGCGGACGTCGGTCTACGGCGGCTACACCCAGATCCGGAACGACACCAACGCCAAGTACATCCTCAACATCAACAACTACCCGACCGCCACCGGTGGCGACCCCGGCGGTTTCGTGCTGGGCATGATCCACTTGTTCTGAGCATCAGCGGACATTCCCGGCCCGTCCGGGAATCCTTCGCAGCGGGCGCCTTCGGGCGCCCGTTGTCTTTTGCGCGTCGCATTTCCGGCGGCATGGCGCTGCCGGGCGCAATTGTTTAGCATGAGCGGATGCTCGATTCCCTGATCATCGCCTTCGACCGCGGGCTGCGCACGCTGTCGGGCGCCGTCACGCCCGCGCGCCCCGTTCCCGGCTCGGAGCTTCCCGCCGCCGAGCTGCGCCCCGACGAGATCGCGCACGCGGCCGGCCTGATGCGCGTCAACCACACCGGCGAGGTGTGCGCCCAGGCGCTCTATTCGGCGCAGGCCCTGGTCGCGCGTGATCCCGAGTTGCGCGAGCGGTTCGCGCATGCGGCGCGCGAGGAAGAGGACCATCTGGCGTGGACCGGGGAGCGCCTCGCGGAATTCGGCAAGCGGACCTCGCTGCTCAATCCCCTCTGGTACGCGGGGTCCTTCGCCATCGGCACCTTCGCCGGCATCGCGGGCGATCGCATCAACCTCGGTTTCGTCGTCGAGACCGAGCGCCAGGTCGAGGAGCACCTGACCTCGCACATCGACCGGCTGCCCGCAGGCGACGCCCGGAGCCGGGCCATCGTCGAGCAGATGCGCGACGACGAGGCGCGCCACGGCGCGATGGCGCTGGAAGCGGGGGCGGTGCCCCTGCCGCTGCCGGTGCGCGCGGCGATGCGGCTCGCCGCCGACGTCATGCGGACGATCGCCTACCGGATCTGAGGCCGCGCAGCCACCGTCGCAGTGCGGCGATCCGCGCCGCGCGCAGGGCCCGCGGGATCGCGTTGGCGCGAGCGCCCCTGGCCGCGGCGCCGGCGCCGGCCTGCGCTCCGCGCGCGATCGATGCCGCGTCGACGTTCCTGATCACCGCGAGCGCGCCGCGCAGGTGGGTGGCGCCTTTGCCACCGCTGCCGCCCCTGCCGCCATCGCCCCCGTCGCCCCTCGCGCCCCCGCCACCTCTGCCATCCCGACCGCCAGGTCCGGCCCCGGCGGCCGACAAGACCGC
>JBLMVY010000249.1:0-3676 GCA_050256935.1 Candidatus Levyibacteriota bacterium
CCGGTCAGCGACAGCGCCGCCCCGAGCTTGATGGGGTCGGCAGCGCCCGCCTGCGCGCTGATTCCGGTTGCGACGATCGCGGCGACAGCGACGGCTGCGACGCGGGCCATTCGTGACGCAAGATGCTTGACCATGGGTTTTCCTCTCTAAGGTTGCGGTTCGAGGGCTCGAGGGCGGGGCCCGCCGCATCTCCTGCGGAGAAACGCGGGCCTTCGTCCACAACCCTTCTTGTGATCACCTGCCTGTTGCAGCAAACCATCGACTGTTCAAACACACCAGCAAGATTTCCAGGCGCCGTCCGGGGCGTCATGCCGCCGCGAGCAGCTCCGACGCATGCCTCGCGATGGCCTTGAGCTCGCCGGCCACGGTCTCCACCCCGGCACGCCTGATCTGCTCGCTCACCCCGACCGCGACGATCGCATGGGTCATCGCACCGCTGCGGTCGAGCACCGGGGCGGCCAGCACCGTGACGCCATCGATGTAGTTGCCCTCGTCGACACTGTAGCCGTTGCGCCGGGCCGCCGCGATCTCGGCGCGCCAGGTCCTGAGGGTCGGCGGACGGTCCCAGCGCAGGGCGCGGAAGCGGGAGACGATCTCGCTGTCCGGGTAGTCGCCGAAAGCCACCAGGCAGCGCCCGGTCGCGCTGATCAGCGCCGGAAAGCGGCTGCCGATCTCCACGTGGATGCGCAACGGCTGCTCCGATTTCGCGATCACGACGACGATGAAGTGGTCGAGCCCGCTGACCTTGACCCCGATGGCCGCGACGCCGAAGCGCTTGGCGAGCCGATCGAGACCCGGCTGCACGATGCGGGCGAAGTTGTTGCGCCGCAGGACGCTGCGCGCGATGGCGAGGATGCCGTCGTCCAGGCTGTAGTGCTTGGTGTCCTCGTCGAAGGCGACCAGCTCCTCGGCGACGAGCACGCGCAGGATGTGCAGCGCCGTGCTGGGAACGAGACCGAGCGCCCGCGCAATGGCGTTGACGCCGAGCGGCTCGGGGCTGCGCCCGAGCAGGCGCAGCGTCGCGATCGCCCGCGTCACCGCAGGCACCTGCCGCGCCACGGGCTTGCGCTTGGGCGCGGGCACCGGGCGCTTGCGAGCGGTCGTCGTCTCGAGGGCACGAGCGATTGGGGGCATCGTGTTCAGCAGCAACTGCCTTCGTCGGGTATTGTCTTTATACAACGACGTTAGCGTATTGACAATACCTGCCGCCGCATGGTCTATTCGATCCGCGCACCGACCCCACGCGAGCGACGGTGCGCCAGGCGGGACGACCCGACCGGGCGACCGAATCGCAGATGGCAAAGCTGACCGACTACACCCGATACGCCGACGCCCAGCAGCACTACTCGCCCGCCAGGCTGTGGGAGCTGTTCGACGGCGGCCGCGAGTGGTTCAACCTCGGCCACGAGTGCATCGATCGACATGCCGCCGACGGGCGCGTCGCGGTGCGCATCGCCCATGCCGATGGCAGGGACGAGGCGATCACCTTCGAGCAGATCGCGGTGTGGTCCTCGCGCTTCGCCCATTACCTTGCCGAACGTGGCATCCGGCCGGGCGATCGCGTGGCGATCATGCTGGAGCCTTCGCTGGCGTTCTACGTGGGCCTGTTCGGCGCGGCCAAGCTCGGCGCCATCGCAGTGCCGTTGTTCACCCTCTTCGGACCCGATGGGCTGCGTCTTCGCATCGACGACTGCAACCCGCGCCTCCTGCTGGTCGCGCCGGGCAAGGCGGAGATCGCGCAGGGCATCGCCGGCCTGACGGTCGTCCCCGCCGACGACGATTTCATGGCCGCGCTGGCCGGATTTCCTGACCGTTTCCAGACGCGGACCCGGCCCGAGGACCTCGCCGTCTTCCAGTACACGTCGGGGACCACGCGCGAGCTCCCCGCCGCCGTGCGCCACACCCACCGCGCCATCGTCGTCCTGATGGTCGCAGCGCTCTACGGCACCGGGATCCGTCCCGGCGACCGCTTCTTCTGCCCGTCCTCGCCGGCCTGGGGCCACGGGCTGTGGCATGGCACGCTGGCGCCGCTCGCGCTGGGCATCACCACCGGCGCCTTCGCCGGGAAGTTCGACGCCGAACGGCTGCTGCGCGCGCTGCACGACCACGGGATCACCAACCTGTCGGCCGCGGCCACCCACTACCGGATGATGAAGGGCTCGGGCGCCGCGCAGAACTACCGCTACGCGATACGCAAGCTCTCCTACACCGGCGAGCCGATCGACAGCGCCACGCTCGCCTTCGTCGACGAGACGTTCCACGTGCCCGTGTGCAGCATGTACGGCACGACCGAGGTCGGCGTCATCCTGGTCAACTATCCGGGTGCGGAGGATTTCACGGTCAAGCCCGGCTCGCTGGGCAAGGCGATTCCCGGCGGGAGGGTCGAGGTGCAGCGGCCCGACGGCTCGCCTTGCGCGCCCGACGAGATCGGCGAGATCAAGGTGTGGCGCCGCGACGCGTGGGTTCCGACCAAGGATCGCGGCTACGTCGACGCGGACGGCTACTTCCATCACGCGGGTCGCGCCGACGACGTGATCATCTCCGCGGGCTGGACGATGAGCGCCGTGGAAATCGAGGACGTCCTCCTCAAGCATGGCGACGTGCGCGAAGCGGCCGCCATCGGCGTTCCCGACCGGCTGCGCGGCCAGGTGGTCAAGGCCTTCATCGTCAGCCCGCGCGCCGGGGACGACGCGTTCGTGCGCGAGCTGCAGGAATTCACGCGCGCGCGCCTGAGCCAGCACGAATTTCCCCGCCTCATCGCGTTCGTCGCCGAGCTTCCGAAGACCCCCGCAGGGAAGGTCAACCGGAAGGTGCTGCGCGAGCGCGAGACCTCGGAACACGCTTCAGCCTAGCAAGGAGACGCAAGGATGCTCGCCGAGAAGACACGCAGTTTTCCCAAGATCACCAAGGAAGGCCTCGACGAGCTGAGAACGCGCATCGGCGTCAGGCTGGAAGACACGCTCGAGCCCTGGTGCCACGAGGCCACGCGCGACAACATCCGCCACTACGCGCATGGCATCGGGGACGACAATCCGCTGTGGTGCGATCCCGATTACGCCGCCGGGACGCGTTTCGGCGGGTTGGTCGCGCCGCCGAGCTTCCTGTTCGCCTGCAGCCGCATCATCTCGGGCTACGTCGGCGGCCTGCCCGGCGTGCACGCGATGTGGGCGGGCGCGGACTGGACCTGGCATCTGCCGATCCGGCGCAACGACGAGATCACCACCGAGGCGTCGCTGAAGGACCTGATCGAGCACGGCACCCGCTTCGCCGGGCGCGCCGTCCAGCAGATCTACCACGTCAAGTTCCACAACCAGGATGGAGGTCTCGTCGCCGAGGCCGACAGCTGGTGCTTTCGCACCGACCGAGACCAGGCGCGCGAGGAAGGCACCAAGTACAAGGAACTCAAGGCGAAGCCGCCCAAGCGCTACACCGACGAGGAGCTGGCGGCGCTCTACCGGCACTACGCCGACGAGGAGGTCCGCGGCGCGACCCCGCGCTGGTGGGACGATGTCGCGGTGGGCGAGCGGCTGCCGACGATGGCCAAGGGCCCGATGACCGTGACCGGCTTCATCGCCTTCGCGCAGGGCTGGGGCGGCCTCTACATCCGCGCCAACAAGCTCGCCTGGAAGCAGATCCAGAAGCACAGCGGCCTCGGGATCAAGAACCGCTTCGGCAT
>JBLMVY010000250.1:0-29007 GCA_050256935.1 Candidatus Levyibacteriota bacterium
ACGATCAGCGTGAGGGTCTTGACTCCGCTCTCGCCCATCTGCTCGAACATGTTCTCGAGCTTGGCCGCCTGCTGCTTGGCGAGCTTGACGTCGCGGAACTTGCCCTGGCGGAACAGCGCGATCTCGCGCGCCTTGCGCTCGTCGCCTAGGGCCATGACTTCCTCGCCTGCGAGCGGGACGTCGGACAGACCCTGGATCTCGACGGGGATCGCGGGACCCGCCTCGGTGACCGCCTTGCCCGCCTCGTCGTTCATCGCCCGCACGCGTCCGAACACCGCGCCCGCGAGCACGATGTCGCCGCGCTTGAGCGTTCCGGAATGCACGAGGACGGTCGCCACCGGACCGCGGCCCTTGTCGAGGCGCGATTCGATGACGATGCCCTTGGCCGGGGCGTCCCGCGGCGCCTTGAGCTCCAGCACCTCCGCCTGCAGCAGGATCGCGTCGAGCAGCGCATCGATGCCCTGCCCCGTCTTCGCCGACACCGGGACGAACTGGACGTCGCCGCCGTACTCCTCGGGGAGCACGCTCTCGGCGACGAGCTCCTGCTTGACGCGGTCCGGATTCGCGTCCGGCTTGTCGATCTTGTTGATCGCAACCACCAGCGGGACGTTGCCGGCCTTGGCGTGCGCGATCGCCTCCTTGGTCTGCGGCATGACGCCGTCGTCGGCAGCGACGACGAGCACGACGATGTCGGTCACCTTCGCGCCGCGGGCGCGCATCGCGGTGAATGCCTCGTGGCCCGGCGTGTCGAGGAACGTGATCACGCCCTTGGGCGTGTCGACATGGTAGGCGCCGATGTGCTGGGTGATGCCGCCGGCTTCGCCGCTGGCCACGCGCGTGCGCCGGATGGTGTCGAGCAGCGAGGTCTTGCCGTGGTCGACGTGGCCCATCACGGTGACGACCGGCGGCCGCGGCAGCGCGTCGGCCGTGTGCGCGACTTCCGCCTCGGCCAGCAGCGCATCGGGTTCGTCGAGCTTGGCCGCCTTCGCCTTGTGGCCCATCTCCTCGACGACGATCATCGCGGTTTCCTGGTCGATCACCTGGTTGATCGTGACCATCGAACCCATCTTCATCAGCGCCTTGATGACCTCGGCGGCCTTCACCGACATCTTGTGCGCGAGGTCGGCGACGGTGATCGTCTCGGGAACGGAGATCTCGCGCACCTGCGGCATCGCCGGCATCGTCCCGGCATAGCCCTCGCCGCCCTCCTCGTCGCGACCATGACGGCCGCCCTTGGCGCCTCGCCAGCCGGTCGCGGCCGCGCCACCCGTGGTGTCGCCGCGCAGGCGCAACGCGCGGCGCCGGGCTGCCTCTTCCTGGAAGACCTGGCCGGGCGCCTTCTTGGTCGCCTTCTCGCGCTTCTCGCCGGGCCGTGCCGCGGGCCGATGCAGCGTCCCTTCGGTCCCAGCCGGCCTGGCTGCGCCGGCCGCCGGCGCCTTGGCGGCGGCGGCTGCCGCTGCTTCGGCAGCGGCCTTCGCTTCCTCCGCGGCTTTCGCCTCGGCAGCGGCGCGGGCGGCCGCTTCCTCGGCTTCCTTTTCCTTCCGGGTCTTGCGCTTCGCAGCCTCTTCCTGCTTCTTCTGCAGGTCTTCCTGCTGGCGCGCGATCAGTTCCCGGGCCTTGCGCTCCTCGGCCTCGCGGGCGGCGATCTCCTCGGCGGACAGCAGCGGTCCGGGCGCCGGCCTCGCGGCAGGGGCCGGGGCGGGCGCCGGCGTCGGCGCGGCGACCACCGGTGGTGCCTCCTCGACGGCAGGCGCCGGCGCGACGGGGGCCGCCTCGCCTTCCTCGCGACGGACGAGCACCCGCTTCTTGCGCACCTCGACCTGGATCGTGCGCGCCTTGCCGGTGGAATCCGCAGCCTTGATCTCGGAGGTCTGCTTGCGGGTCAGGGTGATGCGCTTCTTGGCATCGGCGGCGGCGCCGTGCTGCTTGCGCAGGTAGTCGAGCAGGCGCGTCTTGTCCTGCTCGGTGAGCTTGTCACCCTGCTTCTTGCCTGCAACGCCGGCCGCGGCGAGCTGCTCCAGCAGCGCGCCCGCCGGCATCTTCAGGTCGGTCGCGAATTGTTCGATAGTCGTCTGCGCCATGCGGCTCTCCCGTACTGCCTATGCTGCCCTAATTCCGTTCCCGCGCCGTCGTCACGCCGCCGCGCCGGACTGCGGCGGCTGCGCGGACGTCTCGAACCAGTGCGCGCGGGCCTTCATGATCAGGTCCTGCGCCTTCGCCTCGTCCATGCCGGTCAGCTCGACCAGCTCGTCGCCGGCAAGATCCGCCAGCGCGTCGCGCGTGGTGATGCCGTTGGCGGCGAGCTTGCTCGCGATCTCGGTGTCCATGCCGTCCAGCGAGAGCAGCGCCTCCTCGACGTTCTCCACCGACTCCTCGCGGGCGATGGCGTCGGTGAGCAGCGCGTTCCTCGCGCGCGAGCGCAGCTCGTTCACCGTGTCCTCGTCGAAGGACTCGATCTCCATCATCTCGGTGATCGGCACGTACGCGACCTCCTCCAGCGAGGTGAAACCCTCGCCGATCAGGATGTCGGCGACTTCCTCGTCGACGTCGAGCTTCTCCATGAACAGCGCGCGCAGGCGGCCGGTCTCGGCCTCGTGCTTCTGCTGCGATTCCTCGACGCTCATCAGGTTGAGCTCCCAGCCGGTGAGCTCGGAGGCGAGCCTCACGTTCTGGCCGCTGCGGCCGATGGCGATCGCGAGGTTCTCCTCGTCGACGACGACGTCCATCGCATGGCGCTCCTCGTCGACGATGATGCTCTGCACCTCGGCGGGGGCGAGCGCGTTGATGACCAGCTTCGCGGGATCGTCCGACCACAGCACGATGTCGACGCGCTCGCCGGCGAGCTCGTTGGTGACGGCGGTCACGCGCGAGCCGCGCATGCCGATGCAGGTGCCCTGCGGATCGAGGCGCGGATCGTTCGACTTGACGGCGATCTTGGCGCGGATGCCGGGATCGCGGGCGGCGGCCTTGATCTCGATCAGCCCCTCCTCGATCTCGGGGACCTCGAGCTCGAACAGCCGCATGATGAATTCGGGCGCGACGCGCGACAGGATGAGCTGCGGCCCCTTGGCGGTGCGGTCGATCTTCATCACGTAGGCGCGGATCCGGTCGCCCACGCGCAGCATCTCCTTCGGGATCAGCTGGTCGCGCGGGATCACGCCTTCGATGCGGCCCGATTCCACGATCACGCTCCCGCGCTCGATGCGCTTGACCGTGCCCGACAGCAGATTGTCGTCGCGCTCCAGGAAGTCGTTCAGGATCTGCTCGCGCTCGGCGTCGCGGATCTTCTGCAGGATCACCTGCTTGGCGGCCTGCGCCCCGATGCGGCCGAACTCGACGGGCTCCAGGGGCTCCTCGACGACGTCGCCGATCTTGAGCTCCGGATCGCGCTCGATCGCGTCGGTGATCGCGAGCTGGTGCGCCGGCTCCTCGTGCTCCTCGTCGGGCACGACGGTCCAGCGGCGGAACGAATCGTAGTCGCCGGTCTCGCGGTCGATCGCCACCCGCGCATCGATGTTGTCGGCGTACTTCTTCTTGGTCGCCGACGCCAGCGCGGCTTCGAGCGCCGTGAACACGATCTCCTTCGGCACGTTCTTCTCGCGCGAAAGGGCGTCCACCAGCAGCAGTAGTTCGCGGTTCATGATCATTTTCTCCATTCGATCGCGGGTACCAGCCGCGCGCTGCCGATCGTTCCGAGCGGGAACGACCGCACGCCGGCGGGCGTCTCGACGAGCACGTCGTCGCCCTGGGCACCCCGCAGGATTCCCTTGATGCGGCGCGCCCCGTCGACCGGGGCGGTCAGCGTCAGCTGGGCCTGCTGGCCAGCAAAGCGCTGGAAATCGGCGAGCCGCTTGAGCGGACGGTCGAGCCCCGGCGAGGACACCTCGAGCCGCTCGAAAGCGACGTTCTCCACCGCGAACAGGCGGGTGAGGTGGTTGGAAACCTTCGCGCAGTCCTCGACGTCGACGCCGCCCGGCTTGTCGATGAACACGCGGACGAGCCCGCTCCTCGCCGACAGGTCCCAGTCGACGAGCTCGTATCCGAGCGGCGGTACCGTTCGCTCCAGCAGTTCACCCAGTGCCGATGCCATTCGCGTCCAAAGGTTGGGCCGAAGCCCCAAAAAAAAATGGGCTGCGCCCAGCCCATTTCTCGTTACTTGTCGGGCGCAATTGTATCAGGAAATCGGTCATTCTGGCAGCCCCGGGCCCGGGTGGACAGGGGGAAGCGCGCTAAACTGGGCGCGCGAGGGCCCTGCACCCCTCCCCCCCGCACTGCCCGGAGCCCGATCGAATGGCCGACCCCCTGCCCATCGCCATCCACGGCGACCTTGAAATCGACCTCCTCCCCGCGCTCGCCAACCGCCACGGCCTGATTGCCGGCGCGACCGGCACCGGGAAGACCGTCTCGCTGCAAGTGATCGCCGAGCGCATGAGCACCATCGGCGTCCCGGTGTTCATGGCCGACGTCAAGGGCGACCTGGCCGGGATCAGCCAGCCCGGCGCGAGCTCGCCCAAGCTTGCCCAGCGCCTCGCGGCGATCGGCGCCACCCAACCGAAGTTCGCCGGCATGCCCACGGTGTTCTGGGACGTCTACGGCGAGCAGGGACACCCGGTGCGGGCGACCGTCAGCGACCTCGGCCCGCTGCTGCTGTCCCGGATCCTGAACCTCAACGAGACCCAACAAGGGGTGCTGACCCTCGCGTTCAAGCTTGCCGACGACCGCGGCCTGCTGCTGCTCGACCTCAAGGACCTGCGGGCGCTGCTCGAGTTCGCCGCCGACCACGCCCAGGAGCTGCAGACCTCCTACGGCAACATCTCGGCCGCATCGGTGGGCGCGATCCAGCGCGGCCTGCTGACCCTCGAGCAGCAGGGTGGCGCCGCGTTCTTCGGCGAGCCGATGCTCGACGTCGACGACCTGATGCAGACCGACGGCGGGCGCGGTGTCGTCAACGTGCTGGCCGCCGACCGGCTGATGCAATCGCCGCAGCTCTACGCGACCATGCTGCTGTGGCTGCTGTCGGAGCTCTACGAGCGGCTCCCCGAAGTGGGCGACCGCGACAAGCCCAGGCTCGCGTTCTTCTTCGACGAGGCGCACCTGCTGTTCACCGACGCCCCCAAGGCGCTGCTGGACAGGATCGAGCAGGTCGTGCGCCTGATCCGCTCCAAGGGCGTCGGCGTCTATTTCGTCACCCAGAACCCCCTCGACATTCCCGACACCGTCCTGGGCCAGCTCGGCAACCGCATCCAGTTCGCGCTGCGTGCATTCACGCCGCGCGACCAGAAGGCGGTCAAGGCCGCGGCCACGACGATGCGCGCCAATCCGAGGATCGACACCGAGAAGGCGATCACCGAACTGGGCGTGGGCGAAGCCCTGGTCTCGTTCCTCGACGAGAAGGGTCGCCCGGCGATGGTCGAACGCGCCTGGATACTGCCTCCCGCGTCGCGGATCGGCCCCGTCACCCCCGACGAGCGCAAGGCGGTGATCGCCGCGTCGCCGCTCAAGGGGACCTACGACCAGACGGTCGACCGCGAATCCGCCTACGAGAAGCTCGCCGGCCGCGCTGCGGCGTCGGGGGGCGGCGCCCCACCCGCGGCCGGCGACCAGGGCGGCGGCATCATGGATTCGATCAAGGGCTCGCTCGGCGGCCTGATGACCGGCAGCGGGCGCAAGGACAGCCTGGTCGAGGCGATGGCCAAGAGCGCCGTGCGCACCGTCGGCTCGTCGATCGGCCGCGAAATCGTCCGGGGCGTTCTCGGATCGCTGCTCGGCCGCAAGCGCTGACCGTCCCGGCGAGCGTCGCGCGCCGCCGCGTGGCTGATGCGCCCGAAGGAACCCGCGGATTCCGAGCGCCAATCAGCGACCTTCCCACCCGGTGATCCCCTAGGGATTTCCGGCAATGCGCCCAACCGCGATCCCCGTGTACCCTCATCCCCGATGATCACCATGCAGTGGATCGGCGCCGCGCTGTTCGCCGTCGCGTTGGTACATACCTTCTCGACCAAGCTGTTCCTGCGGCTGGCGCACCGCCGCCCTGAGCACGCCGGGGCATGGCACCTGCTGGGCGAGGTCGAGGTCGTCTTCGGATTCTGGGCGATGGTGCTGATCCTCGCGATGGCTGCGGTGATGGGCCCGGCCGTCGCGACGCAGTACCTCGATTCCCGCAATTTCACCGAGCCGCTGTTCGTCTTCGCAATCATGGTCGTGGCGGGCAGTCGCACCATCCTGCGCCTCGCCCGGACGGCGGTGGGCGTGATCGCGCGCTTCCTGCCGCTCGACGGCGCCATGGGGTTCTACTTCGTCTCGCTCGCGTTCGTCCCGCTGCTGGGCTCGTTCATCACGGAACCGGCCGCGATGACGCTGGCAGCCATGATGCTGGGCGAGCGCATCTACACACGCGGCGCGTCGACCAAGCTCAAGTACGCCACGCTGGGTGTCCTGTTCGTCAACGTGTCGATCGGCGGCACCATGACGCCCTTCGCTGCGCCGCCGGTATTGATGGTGGCCAGCACGTGGAACTGGGACCTCTGGTTCATGCTGGCGCACTTCGGCTGGAAATCCGCCGTGGCCGTGGGCGTCAACGCCCTGGTGACGACCCTCGTCTTCCGACGCGAGCTGTCCCGCCTGCCGCGGACGGCAGGCGCTGCCGGTCAGCAAATCCCGGTTTGGGTCGCCGCGGTCCATGTGCTGTTCCTGCTGGGGATCGTCGCGTTCGCCCATCATCCGACGGTCTTCATCTCGCTCCTTCTGTTCTTCCTTGGTTTCGCGACCGCCTACCCGCAGTTCCAGGACCGGTTGATACTGCGCGAAGGCCTGCTCGTCGGCTTCTTCCTCGGCGGCCTGGTGGTCCTCGGCGCGCAGCAGCGGTGGTGGCTCGAACCGCTCCTGCGCGGGATGGATTCGACCACCGTCTATTTCGGCGCGACCGTTCTGACCGCGATAACGGACAACGCAGCGCTCACCTACCTCGGCTCGCTGGTCACGGGCCTGAGCGACGAGTTCAAGTACGCTCTGGTCGCAGGGGCGGTCACCGGAGGCGGACTGACGGTCATCGCCAACGCGCCGAACCCCGCCGCGTTCGCGCTGCTGCGCAACCACTTCGAGGACGAATCCGTACACCCTGTCGGACTGCTGGTGGCGGCACTGCCTCCGACCCTCGTCGCGGTGCTGGCGTTCCAGCTGCTATGAAGGAGACCGGCATGCTGCGTGACCTATGGCAGGAATGGCTGGCATGGTGGGAGACGGTGTCTCCCGAATTTGCATTCCTTCTGGCGCTGCCCTTCGTCGTCGCGGCGGCCAGTGCGATCGCCGAGCGCTGCCGGCGCAGGCACGGCAGCTGAGCGTCCGGCTTCGGGCGCAGGGGCGTTCAGCCCGGCGGCGGGTGCATCTGGGCAAACACCTCTTCGGCGATGTGGTACGCGCTGTTCGCCGCGGGGACGCCGGCGTAGATCGCGCAGTGCAGCAGCACCTCCTTGATCTCATCGCGGGTCACGCCGTTGTTGAACGCCCCGCGCAGGTGCAGCCGGAGCTCGTCGCCGCGGTTGAGCGCGACCATCATCGCCAGCGTCAGCAGGCTGCGCGTATGCCGCGTCAGCTCCGGCCGCGACCAGATCTCGCCCCAGGCGTAGCGGGTGATCAGCTCCTGGAAATCGGTGTTGAAATCGTTGCGCTTG
The DNA here is from genome assembly GCA_050256935.1 of Candidatus Levyibacteriota bacterium. Classification (GTDB taxonomy): domain Bacteria; phylum Pseudomonadota; class Gammaproteobacteria; order Burkholderiales; family Casimicrobiaceae; genus VBCG01. Next base: position 7,671 of record JBLMVY010000250.1, read on the forward strand.
GCCAGCGTTCGGTCGACGTGCGCATCGCCCAGCACGGCGCGCCGCACGGCCATGCCACGGTCGTAGCGTTCCGATTCGTCCATCGTCACTCCTTGGGTGCGGTCAGGAATTGCAGCAGCGCCTGGGTGAAGGCGGGTCCCGCCTCCACGTTCGACAGGTGCGGGGCCGGCAGCTCGACATAGCGGGCTCCGGGAATGCGCTCGGCGAGGTAGCGACCGTCGGCCGGGGGCGTCGACAGGTCCAGGCTGCCGGCGATCACCAGCGTCGGCGCGCCGATGCGCGAAAGGGCGTCGCGCTGATCCATGTCGCGAACCGCGGCGCAGCAGGCGACATAGCCGTCGGCCGACGTGCGCGCGAAGCCCGCGCGCAACCGCGCGACCAGCGGGGTCGGTTGCTCCAGCATCCCCGGCGTGAACCAGCGTGCCAGAACGCCCGGCGCCACCGCAGCCATGCCACCGCGGCGGATCGCCTCGATGCGCGCGTTCCACAGCTCCGCGGTGCCGATCCTGGCGGCGGTGTTCGCGAGCACCAGCCGGTCGAGGCGCTCCGGCGCATGTATGGCCAGCCAGATGCCGGTCATCCCACCCATCGACAGTCCGCAGAAATGCGCCCTCGGGATCGACAGCGCATCGAGCAGGCCCAGCGCATCGCCGCCGAGCGTCGCGATCGTGTACGGACCCGGCGACACGCCCGATTCCCCATGGCCCCGCGTGTCGTAGCGCACCACCCGAAAGCGCGCCGAGAGCTCCGCCATCTGGGGCTCCCACATCTCCAGCGCAGCACCGAGGGAGTTCGACAGCAGCAGCGGCGGCGCGCCCGCGTCACCGTCGATCCGGTAGTGGATGCGGACCCCGGCGATGTCGGCGAATGGCATGGTCGTCTCGTTCCTTCAGTGCGGATGGCCGGCGAGCGCGCGCTCGATGAAGCGGCCGCTCTCGCCGAGGTAGCCCACCGGGTCGAAGAGCCGGTCGAGGGTCGTCGCGTCCAGGTTCGACGCGACCTCGGGGATGCCACGCAGGACCTCGCGCAGATGGACGTGCCCGGCAGCGGCGCGCCGGCAGGCGTCCGCGACCAGCGCGTGGGCGCGATCGCGGCCGATGGCGCCCGCCAGCGCCATCTGCACGGCCTCGGCGAAGATCTGCCCCTGCGTCAGCTCGAGGTTCGCGCGCATCCGCCGTGCGTCGACGTCGAGGCCGGCCCCGACGTCGGCCAGCGCGGACAGGGCGCCGGCGACCAGCAGCGCGATCTCGGGCAGCGTCTCCCATTCCGCGGGCCAGTTGCCCAGTCCCCGCTCGTGCTCCTGCGCGGCAGCCGCGAGCATCGTCGCCACCAGCCCGGGGATGCGCACGGACGTCGCGATCGCGATCGACGCAGCGACCGGATTGCGCTTCTGCGGCATCGTCGAGGAGCCGCCGCGGCCCGGCGCCGCCGGCTCGAACGCTTCCGCGACCTCGGTCTGCGCGAGCATGGCGAGATCGCGCCCGAGCTTGCCCAGCGTCGCCGCCAGCATGCCGAGCACCGTCGCGACCTCGCAGACGCGGTCGCGCTGGGTGTGCCAGGGCAGGTCCGGCAGCGGGAGATCGAGCCCCGCGGCCAGCGCCTCGCTGACCGCGATGCCGCGCTCCCCCAGCGACGCCAGCGTTCCCACGGCGCCGCCGAACTGCAGGACCAGCGCCCGCCGCTTCGCTTCGGCGAGCCGCGCACGGTGACGGTCCAGCGCGCTGACCACCCCCGCGAGCTTGACGCCCAGGGTGACCGGGATCGCCTGCTGCAGCCAGGTGCGGCCTGCGAGCACCGTCGTCGCGTGGCGGCGCGCCTGTCTCGCCAGTGCCGCCGCGAGGCGCTCGAGGTCCGCGTCGATCAGCGCCAGCGCGTCGCGCAGCTGCAGCACCAGCCCGGTGTCGATGGCATCCTGGCTGGTCGCACCCCAGTGGACGTAGCCGCGGGCGTCCGGATCGGTCGCGGCGACGTTCTTCGTCAGCGCGGCGACGAGGGGGATCGCGAGGTTGCCCGCATTCTGCGCCGCCGCGGCCAGGGCCGCGGCATCGAAGCGTCCGGCATCGCAATGCGCGCCGATCGCATCGGCAGCGGCCTGGGGGATCACGCCGACCGACGCCTCGGCCCGGGCGAGCGCAGCCTCGAAATCGAGCATCCGCTGGATGCGCGTGCGGTCCGAGAACACGGCGCGCATGGCGTCGGTGGTGAAAAGCGCGTCGGGCATCAGCGGGGCGCCAGCGGCAGGTCGGCGGGATGTCGGCGGGGGCTCAGATGTCGAAGAAGACCGTCTCGTCGGGGCCCTGGATGTTGATGTCGAACCGGTAGACGACCTGCCCCTTGCGCTCCTCGCGCGTCGCGATCAGCGTCTTGCGCCGCACCTCCCACTCGATGAGGTTCAGCACCGGATCCTTGGCATTGGCCGCCTGCTCGTCGGAAAAGTACATCCGGGTGGAGAGCCCGACGTTGATGCCGCGCGCGACGATCCAGAAGCTGATGTGGGGAGCCATCGGCCGGTCGTTGCGCCCCATGACCGGGCCCGGCTTGATGGTGTCGAACGCATAGACGCCGGTCTTGAAATCCGAGCACGCGCGGCCCCAGCCCCGGAAGGTCCTGTCGATCGCCTTCTTCTGCCGGTCCGCGGGGTGGTTGTACTTGCCGGCGGCATTCGCCTGCCAGATCTCGATCAGCACGTCGCGCAGCGGCGTCCCCGACCCGTCGATCACGCGCCCTTCGACCCGGATGCGCTCGCCCTTGGTCTTCGGGCCGGCCAGCACGTTGCCGAAGTTGTTGTCGAAGATGTCGAAACCCGCCTCCTTCGGGGAGAGCCCGATGTGGACGTAGGGCCCGGCAGTCTGCGACGCGGTTTCCTTCAGGTACTCGAGCTTGTTGACCATGATCGTCATTCCCGTTGCATTGCGTCGTCGGACTGCACGGCGTTCTCGAACCAGGTCGCGCGCGACCCGCGAAGCACGATGTCGAAGCGATAGGCGAGGCTGTCGAGCTGGATGCCCGCGTTGCGGTCGAGTGGCGCGATCAGCTGGCGCACGGCCGCTTCCGACGGGATGGTGCGCAGGATCGGGCAGCTCGCGATCAGCGGGTCGCCCTCGAAATACATCTGGGTGATCAGACGCTGCGCCCATCCCGATCCGGAGATCGAGTAGTGGACGTGCGCGGGCCGCCAGTCGTTGACGTTGTTGCGCCATGGGTAGGGCCCGGGCTTGATCGTCCGGAAATGATAGTGGCCGTCTCCGTCGGTCAGCACGCGGCCGCAGCCCCCGAAGTTGGGGTCGATGGGCGCGATGTAGATGTCGTTCTTGTGCCGGTAGCGACCGCCGGCATTCGCCTGCCAGACCTCGACCAGCGCGTTCCTCACCGGATGCCCGTTCTCGTCCAGCACGTAGCCGTGCACGACGATGCGCTCGCCGATCGGCAGGCCGCCCTTGGCGTAATTCATGATCAGGTCGTTGTCGAGCGGCCCCAGCTCGTCGGCGGAGAACACCGGGCCGGTGATCTCGGACAGCGAGTTCTGCAGCGAGATCAGCGTCTTCTGCGGCGAGCGCAGCACGCTGGTCTTGTAGGTCGGCGCATAGGCCGGAGGATGGATCGTCCGGTCGCGCTGGTAGAACTCCCCGTATTGCTGCGATGGCAGTTTCATGATCGTCCCGGTTCAGACACGTTCGATGATGAGGGCGATGCCCTGTCCGACGCCGATGCACATCGTGCACAGCGCGTAGCGCCCCCCGGTGCGGCGGAGCTGATAGACGGCGGTCGTGACCAGGCGCGCGCCGCTCGCGCCCAGCGGATGCCCCAGTGCGATCGCACCGCCCATCGGATTGACCTTGGGTGAATCGTCCGGCAATCCGTGATCGCGGGTCACCGCCAGCGCCTGCGCGGCGAACGCCTCGTTCAACTCGATGAGGTCGATGTCGGCGAGGGTGAGCCTCGCGCGCTCGAGCACCTTGCGCATCGCCGGCGCGGGGCCGAAGCCCATGATCCGCGGCGCGACGCCCGCGACCGCACCGGCGACGATGCGCGCCCGCGGCGTCAGGCCATTGCGCCTGGCGGCGTCCTCGGAGGCGATGATCAGTGCGCAGGCGCCGTCATTGACACCCGAGGCGTTGCCCGCGGTGACGCTGCCGTCGGGGCGCACGATGCCCTTGAGCTTCGCCAGCGCCTCGAGCGAGGTCGCCCGCGGATGCTCGTCCACGGCGACGATCACGGGATCGCCCTTGCGCTGGGGAATGGCGACCGGCGCGATCTCCTCGGCCATGCGCCCGTCGGCGATCGCCGCCGCGGCGCGCTGCTGGCTGCGCAGCGCGAACGCGTCCTGGTCGGCGCGACCGATGCCGAATTCCTGCGCGACGTTCTCGGCGGTCTCGGGCATCGAGTCGACGCCGTAGCGCGCCTTCATCAGCGGATTGACGAAGCGCCAGCCGATGGTGGTGTCCTCGATCTTCGCCACCCGCGAGAATGCCTCGGTCGCCTTGCCCTGCACGAAGGGGGCGCGCGACATGCTTTCGACGCCGCCGGCCACCAGCAGCGAGCCCTCGCCGGCCTTGATCGCGCGCGAAGCGATGGTGATCGCGTCGAGGCTGGAGCCGCAGAGGCGGTTGACCGTCGTCCCCGGCACCTCCGGGGGCAGGCCGGCGAGCAGCAACGCCATGCGGCCCACGTTGCGGTTGTCCTCCCCTGCCTGGTTGGCGCAGCCGTAGACGACGTCGTCGACCGCGGCCCAGTCGACACCGGGATTGCGCTGCATCAGGGCCTGCAGCGGCGCCGCCGCGAGGTCGTCGGTGCGCACGCCGGAGAGCGCCCCGCCGTAGCGCCCGATCGGGGTCCGGATCGCGTCGCATATGAAGGCTTCTGCCATGGCCATCGTCCTAGCTTCCGATCGCGACGCCCGACAGGCGCGCGAGTTCCGGCAGCGACAGCCCATCGACGATGTCGACGGCGCGCAAGCCCCGGGGGGTGACTTCCAGCACCGCGAGGTCGGTGTAGATCCGGCTGACGCAGCGCAGCGCCGTGACCGGATACGTGCATTGCGAGACGATCTTGCTCTCCCCGCTCTTGGTCAGGTGCTCCATCATCACATAGACGCTCTTGGCGCCCAGCGCGAGATCCATCGCGCCGCCGACCGCGGGAATCGCGTCGGGCGCGCCGGTGTGCCAGTTGGCGAGATCGCCCTCGACCGAGACCTGGAATGCGCCCAGCACGCAGCAATCGAGGTGGCCGCCACGCATCATCGCGAACGAGTCGGCGTGATGGAAGTACGAGGCCCCCGGCAGCGCGGTGACCGGCTGCTTGCCGGCATTGATCAGGTCGGGATCCTCGGCCCCGGGCGCCGGCGCCGGACCCATGCCGAGCAGGCCGTTCTCGGTGTGCAGGATGATCTCGCGGTCCTCGGGCAGGTGGTTGGCGACGAGCGTCGGCAATCCGATGCCGAGGTTGACGTAGGCGCCGTCGCGGATGTCCCGGGCGACGCGTGCGGCCATCTGGTCGCGGGTATAGCGGTTCATCGTGTTCTCCGTATCGTCGCGTTCACGCGGCCACGCCCTGCGGCGCCGCCGCCCCGGCCGCCACCTCGACGACGCGATGGACGAAGATGCCGGGCGTCACGACGGCCTCCGGGTCCAGTGCCCCGAGCTCGACGATCCGTTGCACCTGGGCGATCGTACAACGGGCGGCGCTCGCCATGATGGGACCGAAGTTGCGCGCGGTCTTGCGGTACACCAGGTTGCCCCAGCGATCGCCGGCCTGCGCCTTGATCAGCGCGAAATCGGCGTGGATCGGGTACTCGAGGACGTACTGGCGGCCGTCGATCTCCCGGGTTTCCTTGCCTTGCGCGAGCAGGGTCCCGTAGCCGGTCGGGGTGTAGAACGCGCCGATGCCGGCGCCCGCCGCCCGGATCCTCTCGGCGAGGTTGCCCTGGGGCACCAGCTCGAGCTCGATGTCGCCCGCGCGGTAGAGGGCATCGAAATGCCACGAGTCGACCTGGCGCGGGAACGAGCAGATGATCTTGCGCACGCGCCGCGCCTTGAGCAGCAGCGCGAGGCCGACGTCGCCGTTGCCCGCATTGTTGTTGACGATCGTGAGCTCGCGCGCGCCGTGCGCGATCAGCGCGTCGATGAGCTCGGAGGGCATTCCCGCGGTGCCGAAACCGCCGATCATGACGGTCGCACCGTCCTTGATGTCGGCGATCGCATCCGCGACTGTGGCTACGGTCTTGTCGATCATTGAGTTTCCGGAGGGGTTGATCCAGTGGTCTGCCGCCGGCGTCAGGAGGCCGGGTGCCGCAGCTGCGAGGCCATGCGCGCCGGGGCGTTGAGCGCGCCGTAGCCGTCGTAGCCGCCGACGCGCTGCACGATCTCGAAGAAGAAGCGGTCGGCGAAAGCTTCGGTGTAGGCGTGGAAATACTCGCCGCCCGCCGTGCGCTCGTACAGCACGCCGAGTTCCCGCATCCTCGCCACCTGCGCCTCGGGCAGTGCGAAGCGCGCCGCGAGATCGTCGTAGTAATTGTCCGAGACGGCGACGAACCTGGCGCCGCCGGCGACCAGCCGCCCCATGGTCGCGAAGATGTCGGAACACGCGAACGCGACGTGATGCACGCTCGCCCCTCCGGAGAGGGAGATCGTCTTCGCCGTCACCGTGCTCTGGCTCTGCGACACGTTGAGCACGGCACGCACGCTGCGGTTGGCGCTGGCGACTCCCGAGCTGCGGATCAGTCCGAAGGGGTCGGAGAGCTCGAGGCTCTCGCCGGGGACCATCCCCAGCACCGCGCGATAGAACAGGATCCAGGTGTCGAGCTCCTCGACCGGCAGGCCCGTCGCCACGTGGTCGACGTTGGTGAGTCCCGCGCCGTCGCCGATCTCGCCATTGCCGCTCAGCTCGAAGTCGATCTCCCAGAGCGCCCCCGACCCGAGCTCGCCGGGAACGAAGTAGACGACACTGCCGTTGGGCGCGCGTATCGCCGGAACCTTCTGCTCGTTGGGACCGAGACGGCTGTCGAAGCGCGGACAGTGCAGCGCAGTCGCGCGGCTCTGCGCCCGCACCGCATCGTCCGTCGCAAGACCCACCGCGCAGACCGACGCCCCGTGTCCGGCAAAGAAGTCGCGCGCGACGGACGCCGGCTCGGCGTTGAGGATCAGGCTGATTGCCCCCTGGCGGAACAGCGTGACCTTCTTCGACCGATGCTTGCCGGCACGATGGAAGCCGAGGCGCTCGAGGACCCTGGCGAGCGGCGATTCGGCCGCCTCGTCGACGGCGAATTCGAGGAACGCGAATCCGGTCAGCTCGGGCGCGGCCGGCGGGTCGAGCAGCTCGACCCGGCGCACGGTGCGCGTGCGGACCTCGGCCGGATGCGGGCTGTCGGACGCGGGATCGAGCAGACGCAGGCGGGTCTGCTCCTCGAGCCATTGCAGGGAACGCATCGCGTCGATGGCCGTCGGCCGGTTTGGCGCCTCGCGGAACACGTCGTTGAAGATCTCCAGCGACAGCGACCCGGTATAGCCGGCGACCAGCACGTGCTCCATGAAGCGCGGCAGGTCGAGCTGCCCCTGCCCGGGGAAGTTCCGGTAATGCCGGCTCCACTGCAGGACGTCCATCGCCAGCCGCGGGGCGTCCGCCATCTGCAGGAAGAAGATGCGGTCGCCGGGGATCTGCGCGATCGCCGCGGGGTCGTCGCCCACCGACAGGATGTGGAAGCTGTCGAGGATCACGCCCAGGTGCGGATGGGCGGCCTCGCGGACGATCTTCCACGAGTGTCCATAGCGGTTGACGTGCGCGCCCCAGGCGAGCGCCTCGTAGCCGATGCGCAGGTTGCGCCGCGCCGCCCGCTCGGCGAGCTCGTGCAGCTGCGCGGCGGCGCGCGCGTCGTCGTCGATGGCCAGCGGCGAGACGTTGGAGCACACGAGCATCATCGGCGCGCCCAGTGCTTCCATCACGTCGAACTTGCGCTCGGCACGGTCGAGATTGCGCCGGAACTGGGCGTCGTCGACGCCCTCGAATTCGCGGAACGGCTGGTAGAGGTCGATGCCCAGCCCCCGGTCGGCCGCCATCCTGCGCAGGTCCGCAGGCGTCCCCTGAAAGTACATCAGGTCGTTCTCGAACACCTCGATCGCATCGAAGCGCGCCGCCGCGATGGCGTCGAGCTTGTCACCCAGCGTCCCCGACAGCGATACCGTTGCGATGCACTTGCGCATGGGATCAGTTCCGCCCTTCGGAGATCCGCAGGAGGCCGGCCATGGCCAGCGCGTATCCGGCAACGCCGAATCCGGCCATCACGCCCCGCGCTGCAGGCGACAGGTACGAGTGATGGCGAAACGGCTCGCGCGCGTGGACGTTGGTGATGTGCAGCTCGATCATCGGCACGCCGGTGCCCTTGATCGCGTCGTGCAGCGCAACCGACGTGTGCGTGTAGGCGCCTGCGTTGAACACGATTCCGAGCAGGCTGCCGGCCGCGAATTCGCGGCCGGCCTCGTGAATCCAGTCGATCAGCTGCCCTTCGTGGTTGGACTGCCGGCAGTCGACGGCGACCCCCAGCTTGGTACCTTCGTCGCGGCACAGCCTCTCGACGTCGGCGAGCGTGTCCTTGCCGTACACGGCCGGCTCGCGCGTGCCCAGCAGGTTCAGGTTGGGGCCGTTGAGAATCAGGATCTTCTTCATGGGTTTCCTATCTCGGGGTTCGGGTCTCGTCGGGGTCGCGACCCCGTCACAGCGATTCCAGGAGCCGCCGGGTCTTCGCGAGCGTCTGTCGGGCGCGCTCGAGCGCGGGCATCGAGGCGGCGAGCGACCGCATCGGGATCTCGACGCTCACCGTGATGTCCGCCGGCATCGCGCGCAGCAGGCTGCGCAGGTCCAGTCCCCCGTCTCCGGGCATCAGCCGCTCGGCGCGCGCCTGATGGATCACCGTGTCGAGGTCGGTCGGCCGTGTCGCGGGCGCGTCGCAGAGCTGCATGTAGCGCAGGTGCCGCGCGGGCAGCGACGCGATCTCCTCCGGCCGGCTGCCGCCGCGGTCGAAGTGGATCGGGTCGACGACCAGGCCGGCATTGCCGCGTCCGACAGCGCGGACGATCCGCGCGCCCTGCGCGAAGTCACGGACGTCGGTCCAGGGCATCGGCTCGAGGTTTGCGCCGATGCCGAATTCGGCAGCCAGCTCGCAGAACTCGCCGAAGCGCTCGGCGAGGCGTCGCTCGTCGGGGTCGTTGCCTGCCACCAGCGCCTCGCGCGCACCGAGCCTCGCACCGGTCTCGAGTGCGGCCCGATACTCACCCACGGCGGTGTCGGGCTTGAGCCGGAAAAGCTCGATGTCCAGCACGCGCAGGCCGGCATCGGCGAGCCGCTTCGCCGTCTCGCGGACCATCGGCGTGTCCCCCACGATCGGATGCCGGATCTCGGTCTCCGTCGCTGGCAACAGCCGCAGGCCGACGACGTCGTAGCCTGCCTGCGCAGCGCAGGTCACGATGTCGGGAGGGGCGAGCTCGAGGACCGTCAGCGCGGCGAGCCCGATGGTGCGATCCATGATCGTCGCAGAGAGTTCGATCGGCTGTTCGGAAGCGTCGAGGACGGGCGATCAACGCAGCGGCGAAAAGGCTGCAGGAATGCAGATCGTCGAATCCATGACGGTCAGCCAGTCCGGACCGCCCTTGGGCGGCCATTCGCCCGACGCCACCGCTTCGGCGCGGATGCGGGTGCGCTCGGCGAGGTCCCGGTAGGGGCAGATGTGCAGCATCCGCGGCGTGACCCCCTCGAGCGCATAGCCGACGAACACGATCGGGGACAGCCGGGTGCGCGGCGGCAGCGCCGTCTCCCACGCCGCCAGCACGGGCTTGATCCCGGTCGGCTTGATCCCGTAGACGCGAAACTCGTACACACCGCCGAAGCTGCCGGCGAGTTGCGGCGGGAAATAGGGAAAGGGCGTGTACGCCTCGAACGTGACGTCGCTCAGGTGCTCGCTGGCACCGAAGATGTCGCCCGACACCAGCATCCTCTCGCGCTCGGCGTGCATGGCGTCGCTGTCCTCGAACGCGCGCAGGACCAGCACCCGGTTCAATCCACCGATCTCGGAGGTCCATGACGCGCAGAGCGTTCCCGCGCGCTTCCCGGTCTTGAAATGCTGCTCGATCCCGGCCTGCACGGCGGCAGCCTTGCCGGTATGCACGGAAAGTGTCGCGACATCGAGGCGCATCATCTTCAGTGTTCCCTGGAATCCGGATTGCGGTAGGGCGTCGTTCCTGCCAACGGCGCTCAGGCGGCGGCCGGGCGCGCGTGGCCGCCGAGGAACAGGCGATTGAGATCGGGGTCGCTCAGCACGTCCGACGCCGGACGGTCGAGGGCGAGCCGCCCCATCTCCAGGACCAGCGCGCGATCCGAGTACTTGAGCGCGGTGCGGACGTTCTGCTCGACCATCAGCACCGTCGTGCCGGCGTCCGCGAGCTGGCGCAGGAGGGTCATCACCTCCTGGACGAGCTTGGGCGAGAGCCCGATCGACGGCTCGTCGATCAGCAGCACGCGCGGGCGCAGCAGCAGCGCGCGGCCGATCTCGAGCTGCTTCTGCTCGCCGCCCGACATCGTCGAGGCCTGGTTGTCGATGCGCTCGCGGATGCGCGGAAAGCGCGTCAGCACCTCCTCGATGCGTCCTGCCAGCTCCCCGCGCGGCAGGGTGATGCCGCCGAGCTCGAGATTGTGCCGCACCGACAGCGACCCGAAGAGATTGCGACCCTGGGGAACGAACGCGATTCCTTCGGCGAGGAGTTCGCGCTGCGACTTGCCGTTGACGCGCCGGCCCTCGAACCGGACCTCCCCGGAGCGCGGAACGAGCATCCCGAACAGCGTCTTCAGCACCGTCGACTTGCCGGCGCCGTTGGGGCCGATCAGCAGCGTGATCTCGGCCTTGCGTGCATCGAGCGTCGTCTCGTTGAGTATGGTCAGGCTGGGCGAATAGCCGGCAACGACCTTGTCGAATTCGATGATCTTCTCGTTCGCCATATCGATTACCTCCCGCCTGCCCGCCCGGCTGTGCGCCCGGCTGTCCGCTCGACCCCGGGATGGACCTTCGATTCCGCTTCCGACCCGGCTTCCGGCTCAGTTTCCAACTCAGTTGCCAACTCAGTTGCCAACTCAGTTGCCAAGATAAGCCTCGAGCACCTCTCGGTTCGCCTGCACCTCGGCGGGCGGGCCTTCGGCGAGCACCCTGCCCTCGACCATGCAGATGACGTGCGGGCAGAGCTTCATGATGAAGTCCATGTTGTGCTCGATGACGACGAAGCTTCCGCCCTGCGTTCGGTTGAGCTCGACCAGCAGCTCGCGCAGCTGGTCGACGAGGCTCGGGTTGACGCCCGCGCAGGGCTCGTCGAGCAGGACCAGCCGCGGCGCCGGCATGAACGCCATCGCGATGTCGATCAGCTTCTGCTGCCCGTAGGACAGCGTGCCGGCCTTCAGGTGCGCGACGTGCTTCAGGCGGAAGAGCTCGATCATCTCGTCGGCGTGGTGGCCGAGCCCGGCATCGGGGGGTGCGAACAGCCGCGCCGACATCGTGCCCTTGAACTCCTGCGCGGCCGCGATCAGGTTGTCTCGCACCGACAGATGCGTGAACACCTGGAGCGTCTGGAAGGTACGGCCGACGCCGCGCCGCGACAGCTCGAGCGGCGACATGCCGGTGATGTCCTCGCCGCAGAACTCGACGCTGCCCGACGTCGGCTTGATCTGCCCGAGGATGCTGTTGAACAGCGTCGTCTTGCCCGATCCGTTCGGCCCGATGACGCCGACGATCTCGCCCGGACCGACCGAGAACGAGACGCCGTCGACGGCCTTGATCGCGCCGTAGGCCTTGCGAACGTCCTTGACCTCGAGGAAGCTGGGCTTGGCAGTCATCGCGCCGCTCCCTTGCGCCCGATGCGCTCGGGGAGCGACAGCAGCCCGCCGGGCAGGAAGACCATCAGCGCGACGATGGCAAAGCCGAAGACCGCGAGATACCAGTTCTGCATGAAGCGCAGCCACTCGGGCAGCAGGATCACGATCATGGTCCCGACCACCGGCCCGAAGAAGCGCCCCGAGCCACCGACGATCACGGCCAGCAGCATCATCAGCGAGAACGAGAAATAGAAAGGCGACGGCTCGATGAACTGCAGCAGCGCGGCGTAGAACACCCCGCCGATGCCGGCGCAGGCGGCGCCGATCGCAAAAGCGAAAAGCGTGTAGGCGGTGATGTTGACGCCCAGGCTCTCCGCGCGGATCGGGTTGTCGCGCAGCGCGGCGAACGCCCTGCCCCAGGGCGAACGCAGCAGCCACCACAGCACGGCGCCCAGCCCGACCGTGAAGACCAGCGTGAACCAGAAGTAGCGCAGGTCCGAGTCGAGCGACAGCCCGAACAGCGTCGGCCGCGGGATGCCCGAGATCCCGAGCGGCCCACCCGTGATCGTCGCCTCGTTGCGGAAGACCAGGAACACGAGGATGTTGAAGCCCAGCGTCGCGAACGCCAGGTAGTGGTGCTGGACCCGCAATGCCGGGAACCCCAGCAGCAGGCCGACGAGGAAGCACGCGACTGCGGCGATGGGCAGCACGACGAAGAACGGCCAGCCGAGCTTCAGCAGGATTGCGGCGTGGTACGCGCCGATGCCGAAGAACGCCGCCTGGCCCAGCGACATCTGGCCTGCGTAGCCCACCGTCAGGTTGAGCCCCAGGTTCGCCATCAGGTAGACGCAGAACAGCGCGCACAGGTAGACGCCGTAGCCCTTGAGGAACACCGGGAGGATCGCGAACGCCGCGATCCCGGCGACCAGCGCCAGCTTTCCGGTCTTGGCGTTCATACCTTGCGCTCCTCGGCCTTGCCGAGCAGGCCCTCGGGTCGGAACAGGATCACCACCATGAACAGCACCAGCGCCACGCCCTCCTTGTAGGCCGGCGAGACGTAGAAGCCGATGACGTTCTCGAGCACCCCGATCAGGACGCCGCCGAGCAGCGCCCCGCTGGTCTGGTTGAAACCGCCGATGATCGCGGCGAAGAAGGCCTTCTGGCCGATCGAATCGCCCATGTCCCACTTGGCGAGGTAGGTCGGGGAGACCAGCAGCGAGGCGACGACCGCGAGCACGGCGTTGATGATGAACACGTAGAGCACCATCCGGCGGACGTCGATGCCGAGGACCTTGGCGGCATCGGTGTTCTGCGCGCAGGCCTGCATCGCGCGGCCGGTGACGGTGCGGTTCAGGAAAACCTGCAGGCCGACGACGATCAGCCCCGCGATGAGCAGGGTACCGACGTCGGCGTACGAGACATGGGTGCCGAAGAACGCGAACTGGCCCGCGGGGAACACGCCCGGGAACGGTTGCGCCTCGGCGGCATAGCTGGCCTTGACCAGCTGTTTCATGCCGATCGACAGGCCCAGCGTCGCGATGACCAGCGGAATGACGCCGTGGCGGATCAGCGGGTCGACGACAATGCGCTTGAAGCCGAGGCCGAGAAGGATCGCCGACACGACACAGGCCGCCAGGAACGCGAGCCACAGCGGCAGCCCGTGGGTCGTGCAGATCAGCATCGTGAACGCCGGGAGCATCACGAACTCGCCCTGCGCGAAGTTGATCGTTCCCGACGCCTGCCACAGCAGCGTGAAGCCGAGCGCTGCCAGCGCGTAGATGACGCCGGCGGCGGTGCCCGACACGATGAGCTGGATCAGATCGACCATGAAATGACCTCCCGAGCGGGCCCGCGCCAGGCGCGGGCCCTCCGCATCCGCACGGCCTTGCGCGTGCCGCACGCAAGACGCATGCACTGTGGTGCTATCAGAACGGATGCAGCGGCGGCAGCGTCTCGAACACGACCTGCTTGCCGTTTTCGACCTTGGACATGAAGCTCTCGCGGTCGATGTCCCCGTTCTTGTCGAAGGCGACGTTCATCAGCACGCCGGGATGATCCTTGACCAGGACCTTGGCGCCGTGAAGCGCCGCGGCGAGCGCCTTGCTGTCGAACTTGCCGATCTTTTCGGTCATCGCCTTGACGACATACATCGCGGTGTAGCCCTTGATGCCGTTGTGGTCAGGCTTGTACTTGAACTCCTTCTGGAACTTCTCGGCGAACGCCTTGACCGCCGGGATCGGCGCATCGGGGCTGAGGCCGACGTGGGCGACCGCACCGTCGGCAGCGGGTCCGGCAAGCTCGATCACCTTCTGGCTGGTCAGCGTGGTCTCGCCGACGCGGGGCTTGTTGTAGCCCTGCTTGGCGAGCTCGCGCAGCGCCCGCGCCGACTCTTCCTCGTTGGTGTAGAGGAACACGCCGTCGGAACCCGACTGCTTGACCTTCAGCACCGCGCCCGAGAAATCGACCTGTCCCTGGTCCGTCGAGACGTCGGCGCCGAGCTTGATCCCCTCGGCGTTGATCGCCTTGATGAACTCGTCGTGACCGCCCTTGCCGAAGTCGTTGTTGACCCAGATGATGTCGACGGTCTTCAGCTTCAGCGCGTTCTTCATGTAGCGCGCCACGCGGGGCATCGCGTTGGCCTGCGTGAACGACGTGCGGAAGATGTACGGATTGCCCTGCTGGGTGATGTTCGCGGCCTCGCCGCCGGTGAAGTTGGTGATCTCCGCCTTCCTCGTCACGTCCATGCTGACGAAGATCGACCCCGAGAACACCGGGCCCATCACCACGTAGGCGTTCTGGTCGACCGCCTTCTGGGCGAGCGCCTTTGCCACGCCCGGATTCGACTGCGTGTCGTTGAACGTGTAGTCGATCTTGCGGCCGAGGATCCCGCCGCTGGCGTTGATCTCCTGGACCGCCATCCTGACGCCGTCGTTGAAGTTCGTGCCCGACACCGCGCCGGGGCCCGACAGCTCGACCAGCCCGACGATCGGGACCGGGCCGTTCTGCGCAGCTGCGGTCGCGGCGACGCCGAGCATCATCGCGCCTATCCATCCTGCAAATCGATTCATTGCTGCCTCCTGGGGTTTACGTGGGACTGCTACTGCACGATGTGCCGGGCAACGGCGCCCGGCAGATGTCTGGATGAAGCACCGCGCCGCTGCCGGCGCGCTCCGCGGTTATCATTGCGCCGCGCCGATCGGGATGCCATCGCGCGATCGTAGCGGTCCATCGGCCCGATCCGATGCTCTGGACAGGAGAATCCGTGGAGATGCAGCCGGTGCTGGGACACGAGGATGCGATGGTCGCCATCGCGACCATCCGGGACGCTCTTGCGCGACTGCGCAAGTCGGCCGTCATTGCCGTCGCGGACGCCCACGGCGAGCTCATCGCCCTGCTGCGAACCGACGGCGCGCCGCTGAGCTCGATCGCCGTCGCGACGAACAAGGCGTGGACTGCCGCCCGGCTGCGCCGCCCCACGCGGGTGCTGGGTGCGGGTGTGCGGGCGAAAGGCATCGACATCGGCTACTACGGCGACCCGCGGCTGACCGGATTCGGCGGCGGCGTGCCGGTCTATGCCGGCGCGCAGGTCGCGGGCGCAATCGCGGTCAGCGCCCTGTCCGACGAGGAGGACGAAGCGCTCGTCGTGCAGGCGATCGCCGCCCTGGCCGACCGCGGCTACAGCCCCGAACCGGCGCCCTGACGTCACAGCGCGCTGCCCATGCCGCCGTCGACGACGATCTGCTGCCCGCTCACGTAGGCGGCCGCGTCGGAGGCGAGGAACACGGCGACGCCCGCGAGATCGCGGGGCTTGCCCCAGCGGCGCAGCGGCACGCGCGCGTTGATCCGGTCGACGACCGCCGCGTCCTTGCGCAGGCCGGCGCTGAGATCCGTCTCGAAGTAGCCGGGGGCGATGGCGTTGCAGGTGATGCCGTGCTCGCCCAGCTCGGCGGCGAGCGAACGCGTGAGGCCGGCGAGACCGGCTTTCGAGGCCGAGTAGGCATGGATCGTCGGACGACCGAGCAGGCCGGTCAGCGACGTCGTGAACAGGATGCGGCCATGGCGCTGGCGCATCATCGGCAGCGCGGCGCGCTGCGCGAGCACGAAGCACGCATCGAGGTTGGCGCTCATCACGCGGCGCCAGTCGGCCATGTCCCACTCGGGAAGCGGCCGCGCATGGTGGATGCCGGCATTGGCGATCAGGATGTCGAGCCTGCCGTGGCGCTCGACGACCGCGTCGACGCCGGCGCGCGCGGCAGCATCGTCGACGACGTCGAAAGGCGCGGTCGTCACCGTGCAGCCGCGTGCGCCGAGCTCGCGGGCCCGGGCCTCCAGCGTGGCGGGGTCCCGGCCGTTCAGGACCACGGTCGCACCCGCTTCGGCGAGGCCCTCGGCCATCCCGAGGCCGAGTCCTCGCGACGAGCCGGTCACCAGCGCGACACGACCGGCGAGGGAGAAGAGCGGCATCGTCATGAGGGCGGACCTGGTTGCGTGGCGGTGCGTGGGGGCGCGGGGAAGCGGCGTCAGACGGTCGCTTCGATCATCCGGCGCAACTCGGGCGTGATCTCGGGCATCACGCCGAACCACGCCTTGAATGCCGGTCGCGCCTGGTTGAGCAGCATGCCCAGGCCGTTGACCGTGCGGTTGCCGCGCGCTCGCGCCGCAGCGAGCAGCGGTGTCTCGAGCGGGATGTAGATCGCGTCCGACACCAGCGTCTCGCGCGGCAATGCGCCCAGATCGAGGTCCAGCGGTGGCTGCCCCGACATGCCCTGGCTGGTGGTGTTGACGAGCAAGGCGACATCCCCGAGCGCGTCGCGCCTCCTCTCCCACGGCAGGACCGAGACCGGCCCGCCGATCGCCTGCGCCACCGCTTCGGCCCGCGTCGGCGTCCGGTTGCAGATGCGGACCTCGCGGGCGCCCGCGTCGACCAGGCTCGCGACGATTGCGCGCGCGGCACCGCCGGCGCCCAGCACCATCACCGGACCCGCGTCCGCCCGCCAGTCGGCATACGCGTCGCGCAGGCTCTGCACGTAGCCAAAGCCGTCGTTGTTGTAGCCGGTGAGCGTTCCGTCGGCCTCGACAACGATGGTGTTGATCGCACCGATGCGCTTGGCCACCGGATCGACGCGGTCGACCAGCTCCATCGCGGCGACCTTGTGCGGAATCGTGACATTGCAGCCGGCGAAGCCGAGCGCGGGCAGCCCCTTGAGGGCGGCGGGAAGCCGGTCCGGTTGGACCGGCAGCAGCACGTAGGCGCCGGGCAAGCCGTACTTCTGCAGCCAGTAGCCATGCAGCATCGGCGACCGCGAATGCCCGACCGGCCAGCCCATGACTCCGGCAAGACCGTACTTCTTTCCTTCCGACATTGCGCCTGCTCCTTCGTCTGTTGCGTCGTGCGACCGTTGCGGCCGCGCGCCCCTGCAAGGCGATGCGATCGCCGGCCCGTCACCGCCCGTCACCGCCCGTCACCGCCCGTCACTGTGATGCGCGGCCCGCCTCGGCCACCAGCCATTCGGCAGCCCTGCGCGCCCGCGCCAGGATCGACGCCGGCGCGAGATGCAGATATTCGTCGTTGAAGACCTCGAACACGTAGTCGCCACCGTAACCGGCCCGGTGGATCTTGCGGATGATTTCGGCGATCGTCTCGCGATGCGCGCTTTCGTTCGGAAACGACCGTCGATGGTCGGCAGTCTCCGAGATGTCGCGCAGCTCGCCGAGATAGTCGGCGAGCTGGACGAGGAATATCCGATCTCCCGGTATGGTGTCGAGGGCCATGAGCGGCGTCCCGCGCGCCAGGAGGTGGAACGTGTTGATCAGCACGCCGAGATTCGGGCAGTCGGCGCGCCTGACGGCCTCCCAGACCGCCGGATACTCGTTGATCCATCGCGCCCACGCCGGTGCGCCGAAGGCCACCCTGACGCCCCGCGGCGTCGCCAGCGTCGCCAGCGCCCGCAGATCGGCGACGGTCTTGTCCATGTCGCCCGACGCGTAGGGGGAGGTCGACGATGCGACCACCAGCATCGGCGCGCCGATCGCGTCCATCAGGTCGAGCATGGACTTGGCAATGTCGATCTTGTAGGTATGCAGGTGCGCTTCGAGGCCCTCGTAGTCGCGCAGCAGCTGGAAGCTGGTCACGCGCAGGCCGCTCCTGCGGATCGCCGCCACGGCACCGTTGACCCCGCCCGGATGCGACACCAGATCCTTTGCCCAGATCTCGATCCCGCCGAAACCGGCGTCACGCGTCGCCGCGAGCTTGTCTTCCAGCGGACCGGCGAGGGTGACGGTGTCGATCGCGAATCGATGCATGTCCATCGTCACGGCCTGTCTTCAGGTGAACGATCGCGCGGACCGGCGAAAAGGATCACAACGATACCCCCCAGGACGCGGTGCATTCTTGTTTTTCCCGCTAACGAACAAGTTAGTACATAATCTCGGCAGGGTCAACGCCGATTATCGAAAAGCAGGGCGATAATCGCACAATCCGACGCGTACTCGAAGCGAAACATCGGAGCCAGGCTTGCGCACCAAGATCACGCGACCGAAAGAAATCGACGCGGCGACGCCCGCCGAGGCATCGGCGGGCGATCAGATCGCGGCCTTTGCGGGGGACCCCGATTTCATGGCCTCGCTCGCGCGCGGCCTTGCGGTCGTGCGCGGCTTTTCGCAGCAAAGGCGCCGGCTGTCGATCGCCCAGCTGAGCCAGCGGACCGGAATTTCGCGGGCGGCCGTGCGGCGCTGCCTCTACACGCTCGAGAAGCTCGGCTACGTTGCCGCGGAGGACGATCGGACCTTCGCATTGCGGCCGCAGATCCTGTCGCTCGGCCACGCCTACCTCTCCTCGGCGCCGCTGGTCATGGCGGCACAGCCGGTCCTCGATCGGGTGAGCGCGAGGCTTCACGAATCGTGCTCGCTCGCGATCATGGACGGCGACGACATTCTCTACATCGCGCGCTCGTGGTCGGGCAAACGCCTGCTGTCGATCGACCTCGGCGTGGGCAGCCGCCTTCCGGCGCACTGCACATCGATGGGCCGCGTGCTGCTCGCGGGCCTCGATCCGGACGATCTCGCCGCGTACCTGCGGCGGGTCAAGCTCGTGCCGCATACCGCCCGCACGATCGTCGATCGTGATCTCCTTCGCGATGCGCTCGCGACCATCCGCGAATCGGGGCATGCGCTCGTCGACCAGGAGCTCGAGGTCGGCCTGCGCTCGATCGCCGTGCCAGTGAAGGATTTCCGTTCGCGCGTCGTCGCGGCGATCAACGTCGGCGCCCAGGCCCCGCGGGTGTCGGTGGCCGAGATGCAGAAGACCTTCCTTCCCGCGCTGCGCGAGGCAGCGGGGGAACTCGGCCTGCTCCTGGGCTGAGCGCCGGCGGGTCGGGGGTGCCGGCGTCCTCGGCATGCCCTCCCCGGACCCTGGTGCTCGACGTCGGACCACGCCGGAACCTCAGGGGCCCGCCGGCCTGACCGAGGCGACGATCATCGCCACGATGCTCTCCTTGCGCGCGGCGAGCGCTTCGGGAGAGGTCATGTCGACCCTGAAGATCGTCGAGAACGAGTAGCGGTTCGACACGCTGTAGAAGCAAAGCGCGCTGATCGACATGTGCAGGTCGGTCGGGTCGACATCCTGGCGAAAGACCCCGGTCGCCTTGCCGCGCTCGATGATGCGCCGAATGGTATCGATCGCCGGAACGTTCAGCCGCGCGATCTCCTGCGAACGCGCGAGGTACCTGCCCTGGTGCAGGTTCTCGTTCATGACGATGCGGACGAAGTTCGGATTCTGCTGATGGCGGTCGAAACTGAAGCGCACCAGCTCGCGCAGCGCCTCCTCGGGTGACAGGTGATCGACGTCGACGTCGCGCTCGATGTTGCGGATGTCCCGATACGCCTGCTCGAGCGCGGCGATGTAGAGCCCTTCCTTGCTGCCGAAGTAGTAGTAGATCATCCGCTTGCTGGTGCGCGTGCGTGCGGCGATCTCGTCGATGCGGGCTCCGCTCAGACCCTTTTCGGCGAACTCCTCGGTCGCGATGGCGACGATGTCGCGCCGGGTCTGCTCGGGATCGTTGACCCGTGAGACCTTCGCGGAAGCATCGTTTTCGCGCGTTGCGGTGACCAACTCGTTCCCCTCGATCGGCGGCTGCCGGACGGACGGCGGAGCGCACATTAGCATGCGCCCGGAACGTCCGGGGAACGGGACTGAGGCGGTGGAGTGGAGGCCGCGACGTGGACCGGGTCAGAAGCGACCCTGGCTGTAGTCGTCGATGGCCTCGCGGATCTGCTCGCGGGTGTTCATGACGAACGGCCCGTAGCGAACGATGGGCTCGTCGAGCGGACGGCCGGCGACCAGGATCATGCGGCCGGCCCCATCGCGCGCCGCGAGGCGCAGGCGTTCGCCGCGCCCCAGCACGCCGAGCTCACCGCGCGCGAGCGGCGTCTCGGCTGCGGCCGGTCCGATGGCGATCGCGCCGTCGAACACATACGCAAAGGCGTGGTGCGCGGGCGGCAGCGCAAGCTCGGTCGTCGTGCCGGCGGGCAACGCGATGTCGAAGTACAGGGGCTGCGTGGCCACACCCCGAACCGGGCCCTCCGCGTCGCGCAGCCGGCCCGCGATGACGCGGGCGCGCACCCCGCCGTCGAGATCGACCTCGGGAATCTCCTCCGGGGCGATGTCCTGGTAGCGCGGCGCAGCCATCTTGTGCTCGGCCGGCAGGTTCACCCACAGCTGGAATCCCCACATCAGTCCATCTTCCTGCTCCGGCATTTCGGAGTGGACGATCCCACGGCCCGCCGTCATCCATTGCACGCTGCCGGCGCGCAGCAAGCCCGTATGGCCCTTGTTGTCGCCGTGGCGCATCCGGCCGGCGAGCATGTAGGTCACGGTCTCGAATCCGCGATGCGGATGATCGGGAAAACCGGCCAGGTAGTCGCCGGGATCGTCTGACCGGAATTCGTCGAGCAGCAGGAAGGGATCGAGGTCCGGGAGATCGGGGCCGCCGATCACGCGTGTCAGCTTGACGCCGGCGCCATCGCTGGCCGCCCTGCCACGAACCTTTCGGGAAACGAGACGGGTCGTCCCCGCGTCCGTGACTGCATCGGCTCCCGTTGTCGCATGTGCGTTCGCCATTTCGATCCACTCCTGCGTAGCGGTCCCCGCGGCAATTCTGCCCGAATGGGCTGGCCGTGCGAGCAGACCCGGATTGTGGATCTTGTGGCGGACCCGCCGGAATGCAACCGCCGAAAGGGCGCCCCGACGCGTACGACCCGCCGGAGGCCTCGGCCACCGGCGGGTGCCCGCCCCCTGGCGCAGGAGGCCGCTGCTTGGCCGCGGGCCTCGGATCAGCCCAGAGACTGGCGCGTCAGTGCCGCGTCGGAGTCGCAGGTCGTGCGTTCACTGTGCGGAAGCGCCTGGCAGGCACGAAGCGCCTTGCCGTATCGCGCGTCGAGGGCGGTCATCGCGGTCAATGTCGGCGACGTCGGCGTTGCCGATGCCATCGGCTGC
>JBLMVY010000251.1:0-8598 GCA_050256935.1 Candidatus Levyibacteriota bacterium
ACCTGGGGTGCGGAGGTCGAGGCGATCGCGCGCAAGTGGCTGACCCTGCGCTACCGGCTGATCCCCTACCTCGAGCAGGCGCTAGCCCAGGCGACGCGCACGGGACTGCCCGTGACCCGCGGGATGCCGCTCGCGTTCCCGGAGAGCCGGTCGGTTCGGCATTTCGAGACACAGTTCATGTGCGGCGATGCGCTGCTCATCGCGCCGATCGTGCGCGAGGGCGGGAGCGTCGAGATCGCCCTGCCCCCCGGTGCGTGGTACGACCTCAATTCGCGCGTCCGCTACCCGGGCGCGCGGGTGCTCCGCTACCGCGCCAAGCTCGACCAGTTTCCGGTGTTCGGCCGCGAAGGCTACGCATTGCCGCTCGGACGCTCGGTCCAGCACACCGGCGAGATCGATCCGGCGCGGCCGCTCGAATGGCTGTGGGTATTCGGCGTACCGACGCAGCCGCTCGATGGCTACGCCCAGGTGCGCATCGAGCGCGCCGATTCGGGCGAGTTCGCGGTGCGCGCCGCACCCGGCGTCGAGGTCCACGTGTTCGGGGACCCGGCCGCGGTCCCCGTGCAGGCGCTCTGATGACGTCGCTGCGTCCGACGATCGCCATCACGGTGGGCGAGCCGGCGGGCATCGGCCCCGAGCTGGTCGCGATGATCGCGGCGCGGCACGCGCAGGCGCATTTCCCGGCGCGCCTGGTCCTGATCGGGGACCGGAGGCTGCTCGAGGAGCGCGCAGCCCGCATCGGCGCCGCGCCGCGTTACGTGAACTACGACCCCCTCGCCTTCGCCGCCCCGGGCGGGACGATCGAGGTCTGGGACCACCCGCTGGCGGCACCGGTCGTTCCCGGCCACCCCGACCCGACGAATTCGCGCAGCGTTCTTTCCACGCTCGAGTGCGGATGCGACGGATGCTCGACGGGCGCATTCGCTGCGCTGGTGACCGGTCCCGTGCAGAAGAGCGCGATGCAGGACGCGGGGCTGCCCTTCACCGGGCACACCGAGTTCTTCGCGGACCGTACGCATACGCCGCGCGTCGTGATGATGCTGGTCGGCGGGGCGGCGCAAAGCCCCCTTCGGGTTGCGCTGGTCACCACGCACCTGCCGCTGCGCGAAGTGCCTGCCGCCATCACCCACGCGGCGGTCGCCGAGACGATCGCGATCGTCCAGCACGAGCTCGCGCGGCGCTTCGCGATCGCCGGGCCGCGCATCGCCGTCTGCGGGTTGAACCCGCATGCCGGCGAGGGCGGCCATCTCGGCAGCGAGGATGCCGACGTGATCGAGCCGGCGCTCGCCGAGGCGCGAATCCAGGGCGCGGACGTCACCGGCCCGCTGCCGGCGGACACCGTGTTCGTGCCCGAGATCGCCAGGCGCTACGACGCGATCATCGCGATGTACCACGATCAGGGGCTGCCCGCGCTCAAGGCCGCGAGCTTCGGCCATGGCGTCAACGTGACCCTCGGCCTGCCCTTCATCCGCACCTCGGTCGACCACGGGACCGCGCTGGACCTCGCCGCCGACCCGAAGCGCGCGCAGTCCGCCGATGTCGGCAGCTTCGTCGCCGCCATCGAGCTCGCGATCGAGCTTGCCGCACGCGCGGACGCCTGATCCCCGGAACATGCACGGGCACCGCGCGCGCAAGCGCTTCGGCCAGAATTTCCTCGCCGACGCGCATTACATCGCGCGCATCATCGACGCCGTCGCGCCGCGCCCGGGGGACAACCTGGTCGAGATCGGCCCCGGCCTCGGGGCGCTGACCGACCGCCTGATCGAGCGCGCCGCGCGCATCGCTGCGATCGAGATCGACCGCGACCTCGCCGCGCGTCTGCGCGAAACCCATCGCCCGGAGCAGCTCGCCCTCCACGAGGGCGACGCCCTGACCTTCGACTTCGCAGTGCTCGGCAAGGACCTGCGTGTGGTCGGCAACCTGCCCTACAACATCAGCTCGCCGCTGCTGTTCCACCTCGCGGGCTTCGACGCCTCGCTGCGCGACATCCACGTGATGCTGCAGCGCGAGGTCGTCATGCGCATGGCGGCGGCGCCCGCGACGCCGGATTACGGACGGCTGTCGGTGATGCTGCAGGCGAAGTTCAGCGTCACGCGACTGTTCGTCATCCCGCCCGGCGCCTTCCAGCCTGCGCCCAAGGTCGACTCCGCGTTCGTCCGGCTGGTGCCCCTCGGCTCGGCCCGTCCCGCGATCGCCGACGAGCGTCTGTTCGCGCGCGTGGTCGCCGCCGCGTTCGGGCAGCGCCGCAAGACGCTGCGCAACGCCCTCGCCTCGCTATGCGACGTCGCCGCCATCGAGGGCGCGGGCATCGACCCGGCCGCGCGCGGCGAGACGCTGTCCGTCGCCGATTTCGTCCGCCTCGCCAACGCCCTCACGCCGCGCTGATCCACCCGCGATCGGGGCGCAGCCGCGGCGCGACGATGCGCACGACCTTGGCGCGCGAGGTCTCGCCGCGCAGCAGCTCGACATTGCGGCGGGGAACGCCGAAAGCCTCCGCGAGCCAGCGCAGGAGCTCGGCGTTCGCCTTGCCTTCGACGGGCGCTGCGGCCAGCCGCAGCTTCAGGGCGTCGCCGTGCTCACCGGCGACGGCCGTGCGGGTGGCCCCCGGCTGCACGTGCAGCGACAGCACCAGCGCGTCGCCGTCCTCGCGCAGCCACGCGGGCATCGTCAGATGAAAAGGCGCATCGCCGCGCTCTCGAGCCAGGGCACCAGCGTCATCAGCAGGAGCTGCGCGACCACGATCACGACCAGCGGCGAGAGATCGAGCGTGCCGCCGATCGGGGGCAGGAATCTGCGCACCGGCCGCAGGAAAGGAAACGTCAGCGCGTTGAGCAGGCCGGCGAGCGGGCCGTCGGGCGCCGCCCAGGACAGCACCGCCTGCACCAGCACGACGGCGATCAGCAGCCAGATCGCGGCCTTGACCAGCGCGATCAGCGCCGCGAGCAGCAGGTAGGCCAGGCCCGCGCCGAAGAACGAGAAGCCGAAGCCGAACACCAGGTAATAGGCGAGCAGCCACAGCACCTGGAACAGATAGGTCGCGACCAGCGACGCCCAGTCGATGCCGCGAAACCCCGGGAGCAGCTTGCGCAGCGGCTTGACGATCCAGTCGGTGAGCGCAATGACCGCCTGCCCGAGCGGGTTGCGGAACGGGGCGCGGACGACCTGCATGACGAAGCGCAGCAGCAGCGCATAGGTGAACAGGCCGAAGACGACGTCGATCAGGTAGGCGAGCGCGGAGTTCAGCATGGCGCGGACATTATACGAACGGCAGGAGCGCTCCGAGCGTGGCGGGGCCGCGCAGCACTGCCGGATCGCGAGCGCGCGGCGCCGTCAGGCGTCGCGTCCGAATTCCTCGCCGAGCTCGGTTGCGCGGGCGGCGGCCGCTTTCACTGCGGCGACGAAATGCGAGGCGAGGCTTGCCGCGTCCATCGTCTCGATCGCGCGCGCCGTGGTGCCGCCCTTGGACGTGACGTTGGCGCGCAGCGTGCCCGGCGGATCCCCGCTTCGCATCGCGAGCCGGATGGCGCCGTCGAAGGTCGCGTAGGCGAGCCGCCGCGCATCGGCGTCGCCGAACCCCAGCTCGCGCGCCGCCCGCTCCAACGCCTCGAGGAAATAGAAGACGTAGGCGGGACCGCTGCCGGAGACGCCGGTCACGGCGTCGAGGCGTCGCTCGTCGTCGAGCCAGAGGACCTCGCCGCAGGCGCCGAGGATCTCCGCCGCGGTCGCCGCGTGGCCGCGCGCCTCGGGCATCGCGTAGACGCCGCTGATCCCCGCGCCGACCAGCGCAGGCGTGTTGGGCATCGCGCGCACGATCCGCGCATAGCCGCCGAGCCAGCGCGACAGGTCCGCGCAGCGCACCCCGGCGGCGATCGTCAGCACCCAGGGCACCGGCGCGATCAGCGGCGCCAGCGCCCTCGCGGCTTCACGCATCTGCTGCGGCTTGACGGCGAGCACGACCGCGTCGGCCCCGTCGATCGCCGCGCGCGTCGCGCCTTCGTGCAGCGCGACCCCGGGGAAGCGCGCGGCGAGGCGCTCGCGCTGCGCGGCCAGCGGTTCGACGATGCAGAAGTCCGCCGGCTCCGCACCCTTGCCGATCAGGCCGCCGATGATCGCGGACGCCATGTTTCCGCCGCCCACGAAGGCGATTCGCGTCATGCCGGCACCCCTGCCCGAACGGCGTTGACTCTGGTCGCAGATCCCGTCATGTCCTCGTGCCGTTTCCGATGACCATGGTTCGCATCACTTCGCCGGCCTCGCGCCGAAGATGGCGGTGCCGACCCGGACCTCGGTGGCCCCTTCCTCGATCGCGATCTCGAGGTCGGCCGACATGCCCATCGACAGCGTGTCGACCGCCAGGCCCGACGCCAGGCAGGCCTCGTAGCATTCCCGGAGTCGCCTGAACTGGGCGCGCAACTGGGCGGTGTCGGGGGTCGGGGCCGGGATGCCCATGATGCCCCGGATGCGCAAACGGGGCAGGGACGCGACGATTTGCGCCAGTCGCAGGGCTTCCTCCGGCGCCACCCCGCTCTTGGTGGCCTCGCCGCTGACGTTGACCTGGACCAGGACGTGGAGCGGGGGCTGGTGCTCGGTCCTGGCCGCCGACAGGCGCTCGGCGATCCTCGCCCGATCGACGGTCTCGACCCAGGCGAAGGACTCGGCCACCGCGCGGGCCTTGTTGCTCTGCAGCGGACCGATCAGGTGCCACTCGATGTCCGTCAGGTCGGAGAGCAGAGCGAACTTGGCGCTCGCCTCCTGCACGTAGTTCTCCCCGAATGCGCGCTGCCCCAGGGCGTGGACCGCGCGTATCGCCTCGGCGGGGAAGGTCTTGGTGACGGCCAGAAGCCGCACCGATCCGGGGGCCCGGCCGGCCGCGCGCTCGGCCGCGGCGATGCGCGCCAGCGTGGCTTGCCATGGCTTGTCGTAGGGTCCCATAATGAATATGCCAGCAGCATCCCGGCGCTGGCACATGTATTGCATACTACAGCGCGTTTGGGAAAGAATCCAACGCCGGCGGACGCCTCGCAGCCCGGGGAAAACTGCCGGATATGACGCCAATCGCGCCGCCATCGGGGCTGCGCATGGAGAACCCATGAGCATCACGCTTCGGCCCAGTGGCGACGCCCCGGTGACGAGCACGGTCCTCGGCGGAAAATCCGGTCGGGAGGCCGGTTCCTGACATGGATATCACCGAACTGCTCGCATTCGCGGTCAAGAACAAGGCTTCAGACCTGCATTTGTCGGCGGGGCTTCCGCCGCTGATCCGCGTCCACGGCGACATCCGGCGCATCAACCTGCCCCCGATGGAGCACGAGGACGTGCACGCCATGGTGTACGACATCATGAGCGACGGGCAGCGGAAGATGTACGAGGAGTTCCTCGAATGCGACTTCAGCTTCGCCGTCCCCAACCTCGCCCGCTTCCGCGTCAACGCCTTCAACCAGCATCGCGGCGCCGCGGCGGCGTTCCGCACCATTCCGTCCAAGGTGCTGTCGCTGGAGGAGCTCAACGCGCCCAAGGTCTTCGCCGACCTGACCAACCGCCCCCGCGGCCTGATCCTGGTCACCGGCCCCACCGGCTCGGGCAAGTCGACGACGCTCGCCGCGATGGTCAATCACGTGAACGAGAACGAGTTCGGCCACATCCTCACGATCGAGGACCCGATCGAGTTCCTGCACGAGTCCAAGAAATGCCTGATCAACCAGCGCGAACTGGGGCCGCACACGCTGTCCTTCCCCAATGCGCTGCGGGCGGCGCTGCGCGAGGACCCCGACTACATCCTCGTCGGCGAAATGCGCGACCTGGAGACCATCCGGCTCGCCTTGACCGCCGCCGAGACCGGGCACCTGGTGTTCGGCACGCTGCACACGAGCTCGGCCGCGAAGACCGTCGACCGCATCATCGACGTGTTCCCGGCGGCTGAAAAGGACATGGTGCGCGCGATGCTGTCGGAATCGCTGGTCGCCGTCATCTCGCAGACGCTGCTGAAGACCAAGGACGGCCAGGGGCGCGTCGCCGCCCACGAGATCATGATCGGCACGCCCGCCATCCGCAACCTGATCCGCGAGAACAAGGTCGCGCAGATGTATTCGACGATCCAGACCGGCCAGGCGCTGGGGATGCAGACGCTCGACCAGTGCCTGATCGAGCTGGTGCGCCGCAACGTCGTATCGGCGCCCGAGGCGCGGCACCGGGCGGTCAACAAGGAAATGTTCGGCGCGGCCTGAGCCCGCGGCAGCACCGAGACTGGAGGTCGCAATGGAACGGGAAAACGCCACCAAGTTCATCCACGATCTGCTCGCGCTGCTGGTCAAGCAGAACGGCTCCGACCTGTTCATCACCGCCGGGTTTCCCCCCGCGATCAAGGTCGACGGCAAGATCACGCCCGTGTCCAAGCAGGCGCTGACGCCGCAGCACTCGATCGAGCTGGTGCGCAGCGTGATGAACGACAAGCAGGCGGCCGAGTTCGAGTCGACCAAGGAATGCAACTTCGCGATCAGCCCGCCGGCGATCGGCCGCTTCCGCGTCAACGCGTTCATGCAGCAGGGCCGCGTCGGCATGGTGCTGCGCACGATCGTCACCGACATCCCGAAGTTCGAGGACCTCGGCCTGCCGCCGGTGCTGCGGGACGTGATCATGTCCAAGCGCGGCATCATGATCTTCATCGGCGCGACGGGCGCCGGCAAGTCGACGTCGATGGCCTCGCTGCTGGGCTACCGCAACGAGAACAGCTATGGCCACATCATCACGATCGAGGACCCGATCGAGTTCGTCCACGAGCACAGGAACTGCATCGTCACCCAGCGCGAGGTCGGCGTGGATACCGACAGCTGGGAGGTCGCCCTCAAGAATTCCCTGCGCGCGGCGCCCGACGTGATCCTGATCGGCGAGATCCGCGACCGCCAGACGATGGACTACGCGGTCGCGTTCGCCGAGACGGGCCACCTGTGCCTCGCTACGCTGCACGCCAACAGCACCAACCAGGCGCTCGACCGCATCATCAACTTCTTCCCCGAGGAGCGGCGCGCGCAGCTCCTGATGGACCTGTCGCTGAACGTGCGGGCTTTCGTCGCCCAGCGGCTGATCCCGCGCCGCGACGGGCGCGGCCGCGTGCCTGCGGTCGAGGTCATGCTGAACTCGCCGCTGGTGTCGGACCTTATCTTCAAGGGCGACGTCGGCGGCATCAAGGAGCTGATGAAGCGGTCGCGCGAGATCGGCATGCAGACCTTCGACCAGTCGCTGTTCGACCTCTACGAGGCGGGGCTCATCTCCTACGAGGACGCGCTGCGCAACGCCGATTCGCTCAACGACCTGCGCCTGGAGATCAAGCTCAAGGGCAAGGAGGCGAAGAACCGCAACATGTTCTCGGGCATCGGCAACCTCGACATCGTTCCCGAGACGAACACCTGATCCCCGTCGCGGCCGCGGGGGCCGCGCTGTGCTACGCTAGCGCTCCTCAACGAGCGCTACGCCATGGCCGGTCTCGACGCGCAGACTCCGCAGCCGACGGAGATCAAGCTGCACCAGGCATCCCACGTCTTCGAAATCGCGTTCGCGAACGGACGCAGGTTCCGCCTGCCCTACGAATTCCTCCGCGTCTACTCGCCTTCGGCCGAGGTGCGCGGGCACGGCCCCGGGCAGGAGACGCTGCAGACAGGCAAGCGCGACGTGACGATCACCACCGTCGAGCCGATCGGCCATTACGCGCTGCGGCCGACCTTCTCCGACGGCCACGACACCGGCATCTACTCCTGGGACTACCTGTACGAAATGGGGGAGAGGCAGGACGAAATGTGGCAGCGCTACCTCGAGCGACTCGCGGCCGCCGGCGCCAGCCGGGACCCCGCCGCGTCGGGCGCGCCGGCCGCGTGACGCGCCGGACGTCGCGGCATCCGGTCCCAGGGCGATGAGCGAGACCACCAACTTCGGCTACGAGCAGGTCGCGCCCGACGAGAAGACGCGCCGGGTGCGCGGGGTGTTCGACTCGGTGGCCGGCAAGTACGACCTGATGAACGACCTCATGTCGGCGGGCCTGCATCGCGCGTGGAAGCGCTTTGCGGTCGAGATCTCCGGCGTGCGGGAAGGTTCAAGGGTGCTGGACCTGGCCGGCGGCACCGGCGACCTCGCGCGCAGGTTCGCCCAGCGCGCGGGACCGCAGGGCGTGGTCGTGCACACCGACATCAACGGCGCGATGCTGGCCGCCGGCCGCGACAAGCTGCTGGACGCCGGCGTCCTGCTGCCCACCGTCCAGTGCAATGCCGAGGCCCTGCCGTTTCGCGACCGCAGCTTCGACTGCGTTTCGATCGGCTTCGGCCTGCGCAACGTCACGCGCAAGGAGCGCGCGCTCGCCGAGATGCGCCGCGTGCTCGTCCCCGGCGGCATCGCGCTGGTTCTCGAGTTCTCGCGCATCGCGCCGCCCCTTGCGCGCGCCTACGACTGGTACAGCTTCAACGTCCTCCCGCGCATCGGCCGCGTCGTCGCCAACGACGAGGCGAGCTACCGCTACCTGGCCGAATCGATTCGCGTGCACCCCGACCAGGAGCAGCTGAAGGCGATGATGGAGCAGGCGGGTTTCGATCGCGTCGACTACCACAACCTCGC
>JBLMVY010000252.1:0-5035 GCA_050256935.1 Candidatus Levyibacteriota bacterium
CGAAGACCACCGGCGCAGAGGCCAGATCGAAGTGCCGGACCAGCCGCGGGTGGAGCTCGCCGATCCACCCCGCGCGCCTGCCGTCGACCAGCACCTCCGCGCTGCGTCCGGGATGCAGCCAGGGCCGGGCGGCCACCCGCGTCGTCAGCGGCAACGGGGCGGCGAGCGCCTCGAGATCGCCCTTGACGTCGAAGAAGTCGACCTGGCGGGTGCGGACACCCCATTGCTCGGGCTCGGCCGGTCCGTAGGCGAGACCGCCGATATGGACCGGCTGGGCGAGGTCGTGCGCAAACACCCGCCCCGTCTCGAAGATCCGCACGCGGGGAAGCTTGCGCTTGACGTTGGTCTGCAGCACCTCGAGCAGCCCCGGCACCAGGGTCGTGCGCATGACGTCGAGCTGTGCGGCAATCGGATTCAGCACGGCGATCGGCTTCGACTGGGGATCGAGCGCGGCCTCGACGGCGGACGCGACGAAGCTGAAGGTGATGACTTCCTGCCAGTCGAGGGCGGCGAGGCGGCGGCGCAGCGCACCGGCCCGGCGCGCGCCTTCCGGCGCCGGGAGCATCCGCTGCAGGTGCCGACCCGGCGAGGCGGGTATGGCGTCGTAGCCGTAGATGCGCGCGACTTCCTCGATCAGGTCTTCCTCGATCGCGAGGTCGAAGCGATACGACGGCGGCGTGACGATGAAGTCGTCGCCCTGGCGATGGAAAGGCAGGGCGAGCCTCGTGAAGACGTCGGCGATCGCGTCGGGCGGCAAGGCCACGCCGAGCAGCCGGGTGGCACGGGCGCTGCGCAACAGCACGGGCTTGCGCGGCGGCAGCGGCCCGGTGAGGTCGGACAGCGGACCCGCGCGGCCGCCGCAGATGTCGAGGATCAGCTGGGTCGCGCGTTCCACGCCGGCGGGCCCGAGGGCGAAATCGACGCCCCGCTCGAAGCGGTAGCCGGCGTCGCTGACGAATCCCAGGCGCCGCATCTTGCCCTGGATGACGGCGGGGTTCCAGAACGCGCCTTCCAGGAACACCGTCGAGGTGTCGTCGGCGATGCCGGAGTGCTCGCCGCCCATGATGCCGGCGAGCCCCAGCGGCTTCGCGCTGTCGCAGACCATCAGCAGGTCGGGCTCGAGCGCCAGCGTCTGGCCGTTCAGCAGCGTCAGCTTCTCGCCGTCGCGCGCGAACCGGACCACGATGTCGCCGTCGAGCAGCCGCGCGTCGTAGGCGTGCAGCGGCTGCCCGAGCTCGAGCATCACGTAGTTGGTGATGTCGACGACGGCCGAGATCGAGCGGATGCCCGAGCGCTCGATGCGCTCCCTCATCCATGCCGGCGTCGGCGCACGCGCGTCGATGCCTTCGATGATCCGCGAGGCGAAGCGCGGGCAGGCGTCCTCGTCCTCGATCCTCACCGTCCGGGTGGCGTCGCTGTCGATGCGCACCGGCGCGACCGCCGGCAGCGCGACCGGGGCCCGGGTGATCGCCGCGACCTCGCGGGCGATGCCGGCCATCGACAGGCAGTCGGGGCGGTTGGGCGTCAGCTTGATGGTGATCAGCGCGTCGTCGAGCGCGAGCGCCTGCCGCAGGTCGCTGCCCGGCGCGAGGTCGGGAGGCAGGGCGAGCAGGCCGGAGGCGTCGTCGGAGAGCCCGAGCTCGCGCGCCGAGCAGAGCATGCCCTGCGATTCGACGCCGCGCATCGTCGTGCGGCGGATCGCCACGTCACCGGGAAGCGTCGCGCCGTCGACGGCGCAGGGTGCGAGCATTCCGGCCGCGGCGTTCGGCGCGCCGCAGACGACGGTCAGGCGCTCGGGACGACCGACGTCCACCTTGCACACGCGCAGGCGGTCGGCATCGGGATGCCTGTCGGCGCTCTCTATCCTGCCGACGACCACGCCGGAGAAAGGCGGCGCCGCGGCGGCCACGTCCTCGACCTCGAGACCCGCCATCGTCAGTGCGTCGCACAGCCCGGCGGTGTCGAGCGGGGGATCGACCAGCGTGCGCAGCCAGCGTTCGGAGAATTTCATCGGCTCAGGCGAACTGCCGCAGGAAGCGCAGGTCGTTCTCGTAGAAGAGGCGCAGGTCGTCGACGCCGTAGCGCAGCATCGCGAGGCGATCCGGACCCATGCCGAAGGCGAAGCCCTGCCAGCGCTCCGGGTCGATGTTCACCATCCGCAGCACGTTCGGGTGCACCTGACCCGCCCCCGCGATCTCCAGCCAGCCGCCGTTGCCGAAGCGCATGTCGATCTCGGCCGAAGGCTCGGTGAACGGGAAGAACGACGGGCGGAAGCGCAGCGTCAGGTCGTCGCGCTCGAAGAAATTGCGCAGGAACTCGCTGAACACGCCCTTGAGGTCGGCGAAGGACACGTCGTCGGCGATCCACAGGCCCTCGACCTGGTGGAACATCGGCGAATGCGTCGCGTCGCTGTCGACGCGGTAGACGCGCCCAGGGGCGATGATCCGGATCGGCGGCGCGTGGGTCTCCATCCAGCGGATCTGGATCGGCGAGGTGTGGGTGCGCAGCACCATGCCGCCGTCGACGTAGAAGGTGTCGTGCATCGAGCGCGCCGGGTGGTTCTCCGGCGTGTTGAGCGCGGTGAAATTGTGGAAATCGTCCTCGATCTCCGGCCCGTCGGCGACGTCGAACCCCAGCGAGCGGAAGAGGGTCTCGATCCGCTCGAGGGTGCGGGTGAGGGGATGCAGGCCGCCGCTGCCGCGGCCGCGGCCGGGAAGCGACACGTCGAGGGCGTCGGCGGCGAGCTGCGCGGCGAGCTTCGCCTCGGCCAAGGCGTCACGCCGCTCGCCGAGCGCGCGCTCGAGCCGTGACTTGGCCGCGTTGATCGCGGCGCCGGCGGCTGCACGATCGGCCGCGGGGAGCTGGCCCAGGGACTTGAGCTGCGCGGTCAGCGCGCCCGACTTGCCGAGGTAGCGGGCCTTGGCGTTCTCGAGCCCTGCCGGGTCGGCGCAGGCGGCGAATTCGGCGAGCGCCGCCTCGACGATCGCGTTGAGTCCGTCTTGCTGCATGGCCGGGTCCGTATCGGGTGAGCGGTTCGCGGAAACAATCGCAGAAACAAAAAAGGGAGGCGGATTTCGCCTCCCTGTCCTTCGCGCGGGTCGGTCAGGCGAGGGAGGCCTTCGCCTGCTCCGCGATCTTGCCAAAAGCCGTCTTGTCGTTGACGGCGAGATCGGCCAGGACCTTGCGGTCGATGTCGATCGACGCCTTCTTCAGCCCGTTCATGAACGCGCTGTACGACATGCCCAGCTCGCGGGCCGCGGCGTTGATCCGGGCGATCCACAGCGCGCGGAATTCGCGCTTCTTCTGCCGGCGATCGCGGTACTGGTACTGCCCCGCCTTCATCACCGCTTCCTTGGCGATGCGGTAGACGCTGTTCCGGCGGCCGCGGTAACCCTTGGCCTGGGCGAGGACTTTCTTGTGCCGCGCGCGGGCGGTCACACCACGTTTGACTCGGGGCATGGCGGCTCCTTACGCGTAGGGCAGCATTGCCGCGACTGAATCGGCGTTGGTCGCATGGACGCCCGCCGAACCGCGCAATTGCCGCTTGTTCTTGGTCGACTTCTTGGTGAGGATGTGGCGCTTGAACGCCTGCGAGCGCTTGACCGAACCGCTGCCGCGCACGCGGAAGCGCTTCTTGGCGCCCGACTTGGTCTTCATCTTCGGCATGATGCCGTTTCCTTCTATTTGTCACCCACGGCGGTGCTCTCGCGCGGCTTGGCCGGCGGAGAGGCTTTGGCGCCTTGCGGCTTACCGTCCTCGGGCTTGTCAGGGTGATGCGTCTTTGCGACGGTCTTCTTCGGGGCCAGCAGCATCACCATTTGCCGGCCTTCGAGCCTCGGAAACTGTTCGACGACTGCATGCGGCTCGAGCTCGGCGCGGATCCGCTCGAGCAGGCGCACCCCGAACTCCTGATGCGCCATCTCGCGGCCGCGAAAGCGCAGCGTGACCTTCGCCTTGTCGCCTTCGCCGAGAAAGCGGACCAGATTGCGCATCTTGATCCGGTAGTCGCCTTCATCGGTTCCAGGCCGGAACTTGACTTCCTTGACCTGGATCTGTTTCAGCTTGAGCTTGGCCTCGTGCTGCTTCTTCGCCTCCCGATACTTGAATTTGCCGTAATCCATGATCCGGCAAACCGGCGGCTGCGCCATCGGGGCGATTTCGACCAGATCGAGCTCGGCGGCCTCCGCCTTGGCGAGGGCTTCCGAGAGCGAAACGATGCCGAGTTGCTCGCCTTCGATGCCGACCAGCCGGATTTCGGGGGCGTTGATCTCGCCGTTCAGTCGTTGATGCTGCTTGTCCAGTGCTATTGCGTTATCTCCGTCAAATCCATGGGCCCGCGAGTGAGGAAAAGCCATTGATTCTAATGGGTTTTCCCCGCGACCTCCGCCTGGAGGTGCGAGAGCAAGGCGGGGAGGGACATTGTCCCCAGATCCTCGCCGGCGCGGGTGCGCACAGCCACCGTCTGGTTCTGCTGCTCCTTATCGCCCACGATCAGGTGATAGGGAAGCTTTTGGAGGCTATGTTCCCGAATTTTATAGGTAATTTTCTCGTTGCGCAAATCCGAGCTCACCCGCAGACCGGCCTCGCGCAGCGCCTGCGCCACCTGCGCCGCGTAGTCGCGCTGGCGGTCGGTGATGGTCATGACCGTGGCCTGGACCGGGGCGAGCCACAGCGGCATCGCACCCGCGTGGTTCTCGATCAGGATGCCGATGAAGCGCTCCAGCGATCCGACGATCGCGCGGTGCAGCATGACCGGGACCCTGCGGCTGTCGTCGGCGTCCACGTACTCGGCGCCCAGCCGGCCGGGAAGCTGGAAGTCGACCTGCATCGTGCCGACCTGCCAGCTGCGGCCGATCGAATCCTGCAGGTGGTACTCGATCTTCGGGCCGTAGAAAGCGCCTTCGCCCGGGAGCTCCTTCCATTCCGCGCCGCAGGCGCGCAGGGCCGAGCGCAGCGCCTCCTCGGCCTTGTCCCACTGGGCGTCGCTGCCGATGCGCGGGGTCGGGCGCAGCGCGAGCTTGACCGCGATGTCGGT
>JBLMVY010000253.1:0-5787 GCA_050256935.1 Candidatus Levyibacteriota bacterium
CCGACCACGCCTGCTGGTAGGCGGTCTCCCCGAGCCGGTCGCGCGCCGCGGACACCGCGTCGGTCCATCGGCGCTCGGCTCGTGGCGACCGCGGCAGGGAGACCTTCCTTCGCGGCGCGTCCGCCGCAGCGAACAGTCTCGTCGCGGACTCGGCATCGTCCAGCCTCATCGACAATGCCGCGTGATCCTCGAGGCATCCGACCAGCTCTGCGAACATGTCGAACGCCTGAAACGCGCGCAGCGCTCCGCCAAG
Source organism: Candidatus Levyibacteriota bacterium (assembly GCA_050256935.1). Taxonomy (GTDB): domain Bacteria; phylum Pseudomonadota; class Gammaproteobacteria; order Burkholderiales; family Casimicrobiaceae; genus VBCG01. Next base: position 254 of record JBLMVY010000253.1, read on the forward strand.
GCGAACGCGCGCGGCGTCCACATCCCCCGCGGCGAGGTCCGCTTTCCCAAGCCACCACAGCGCCGTCACCTCACCGCGTTTGTCGCCGACGTCCTTGCAGATGTCCAGCGAGCTCGACAGCCTCGCTCGCGCCCTTTCGATGTCTCCTTCCTCCAGCGCCAGCTCGCCGAGCATGAGCTCGCACTCGCTTTCGAGCTCATGGCTCTGGGTTTCGCGCGCAATCGCGAGGCATGCGTCGAATCGACGCAGTGCATTGGCGTCGTCTTCGACATAGGCATCGATTTGCCCAAGATGAAACTGTGCGATGGATTCGTTGGTGCGGTCCCCCAGTTCCTGGAAGATCGCGGCGGCCTCCGATTCGACCTCACGCGCACCGCCTGCGTCCCCGATGCTGAGGCGAACGGCTGACAGCGTCGACAGGGTCGCAGCGATTTCGAGCGATTTTCCATCGCGCCTGCGGATTTCCAACGACCGCTCCAGCATCCGTTGCGCCTCGGCGTAGTCGCTCTGGGTGTAGGCGAGGCACGCACCCACGTACAGCGCGTGTCCGTGAATGAAATCCGACGCCTGCACAGCCGGCAACGCCAGCGAGGCCCGCACGTATTTCCGACCCTCGGTCGCATAGCCCCGCATGATCCAGAACCACATCAACGCGACCTCGAGCTTCACCGAGATGATCGAATCGACTCCACCATCGAGCGCGAGCGTAATCGCCGCACGAACATTGTCGAGGTCCGCCTCGAGGCGCCGCGTCCACTCGGCCTGACCGGCGCCTTGCGATTCCTTGTTCGCCGCCTTGGCCATCGTGAAGTAGTAATCGCAGTGCGCGGCCGCGATCGCCGCCTGCTCGCCGCGCGCTCCGAGCTTCTCGCGCGAATAGTCGCGGATCGTCTCCAGCAGTCGGTAGCGCACCTCTTCGTCGGTCTCCTCCAGGTTGACCAGCGACTTCTCTACCAGCGACGTGATCAGATCCAGCACGTCCATCGGATCGAGCGGGTCGGCGCCGCACACGGTCTCGGCCGCTTCCAGGCTGAAGCCGCCGGCGAACACGGACAGGCGCGCGAGCAGGATCTGCTCGTTCTCGTTCAGCAGGTCGTAGGACCAGTCGACCAGCGCGCGCAGTGTCTGCTGGCGCGCCTGCAGCGTGCGGTAGCCTCCGGTCAGGATCTTGTAGCGGTCGTTCAGCCGCTTGTTGATGTCGGCCACCGCCAGCGAGCGCACCCGCGCCGCGGCGAGCTCCAGCGCCAGCGGAATGCCCTCGAGCCGCGACACCAGCTCGGCGACCGCCGGCGCCTCCTTCTCGGTCAGCGCAAACGCCGGCTTGTGCAGCTTCGCCCGCTCGACGAACAGCTGCACCGCTGTCGATTTCGACAGCGTCTCGAAATCCGCGCTGCGCGCAGGCAGCGGCAGCGGTTGCACGACGTAGGTCTGCTCGCCCGGTACCCGCAGCGCGATGCGGCTGGTGGTCAGGATGCGGACCTCGGGCGCGGCGCGCAGGATTGCGCCCGCGAGCTCGGCACTGGCGTCGATCACCTGCTCGCAGTTGTCGAGGATCAGGAGCAGCTTGCGCGTCTTGAGGTGCGCGGTCAGCGTCTGGATGAGCGGCCGGCCCGGCTCCTCGCGCACCGACAGCACGCGCGCGGTCTCGCTCGCCACCAGTGAGCCGTCGCGCACCGCCTGCAGGTCGATGAACCAGACGCCGTCGGGGTACAGGTCCATGACGTCGGCGCCGATCTGCAGCGACAGGCGCGTCTTGCCCAGCCCCCCCATCCCCAGCAGCGTCAGCAACCGGGCGGTGGTCAGCATCTCGCCGATTTCCGCGCACTCGCGCTCGCGGCCGATGAATGACGTCAGCTGCTGTGGCAGGTTGTTCGGTGTCGCCTCCAGCTCGCGCAGCGCCGGGAAGCTCTCCTGCAGCTGCGGATGCACGACCTGGAACACCGCCTCCGACGTCGACAGCCCCTTGAGCCGCACGGCCCCCAGATCGAGCAGCGACACCCCTTCCGGCAGGCGCTCGCGCAGCGCATCCGCGATCGCCTGCGACACCAGCACCTGGCCACCGTGCGCCGCACCCATGATCCGCGCCGTGCGGTTGATCGTCGTGCCGAAGTAGTCGTTGTCGCGCGCGTGCACCTCGCCCGTGTGCAGGCCGCAGCGCACGCGCAGCGGCAGTCCGGCCGTCGCGGCCGGGTCGAGCAATCCGAGCTGGATGTCGATCACCGCCCCCAGGCCGTCGTCCGGCGTCGGGAACGCCGCGTAGATGCCGTCGCCCGTGGTCTTGACGATGTGGCCGCCGTGGCCCTGGACCGCCTGCCGCAGCACCGCGTCGTGCCCCGCGACCGCCTGCGCCATCTGCTGGGGATGCTCCTCCCACTTCGAGGTGCTCCCCTCGATGTCGGTGAAAAGGAACGTCAGGATGGTGGGCGACTGGTCCATGCGCAGGCCCCGCCGGGGCCGGGAAGAGGAGAATGCGTCGGCGTCGGGGGACCGACGCGACGGCGGGCTCGCCGCATAGGTACTTTACCGGCTACTTTACCGGCGTCGCACCTCGCCCGCCAATCCGACAATTCCCCCGCAGGCGTGCCGCGATCCGCATTGCGGCGCCGGGCGTGTCGTGCTACCGGCCGCGGGCCGGCGCCGCGAGGGACGCCCGACGAATCGAATCAGTGATGGGCCTGCGCCAGCCACGCCCGCGCCTGCGCGTGCTTGCGCGTCGGGAAGCGCCGGATGGCGGCATCGGAGAACAGGTGTGCGAGCCTCTCCAGGATTTCGACCAGGGGGGCGTCGGTGACGACCGCGATGCGCTGGATGCTCCGCTGGTGCCGGCGCACGAAGCGCACGTGGGCGATCAGCGCATCGAGGTCGTCCCAGCCCGGAAACGCCGTGACATCGATCAGCAGGCCGCGCAGGCTGCCATGGCGCCGGATGTAGGGATCGACGGTGAATGCCAGCGATGTGAAGTCGGATGCTTCGAGCCTGCCGTCGGCTGTCAGCAGCACGACACCGCTGCGCGGTTCGAGACGATAATGGAGCATCGCGCAAGACCTCCGGTGGGGTGCGGGTCCGCGGCCTTCAAAGCTGCCGGCGCATCGACCCGGACGCGAGATCATGGATTCGATCGCCGCTTCCACCGATGGTTCCACCCCCGAGGTGACTCGATGACCGGGATATCCGACCCGCAGTGGGCGCAGCTCGCCGATGCTGCGCGGCGCGCCAGCGCGCTTGCGCATTGCCCCTACAGTCGGTTCCGCGTCGGCGCCGCGGCGCTGACCGACGACGGTGCGATCGCTGCCGGCTGCAACGTGGAGAACGCGTCCTACGGCCTCACCGTTTGTGCGGAGCGCAACGCGGTGGCGCGGGCCGTCGCGGACGGCGCACGAACCATCGACGCGGTGCTCGTCTACACCCCCACGCCCGAGCCGGTCACCCCCTGCGGGGCCTGCCGGCAGGTGATCGCCGAGCTCGGTCGCGACGCGCGGATCCGCTGCATCTGCGACGGCCCGCGGATCCTCGAGTTCAGCCTCGCGGACCTGCTGCCCGACGCCTTCGGACTCGCTCCCCGCTGACCGGGGTCAGAGGTTGGGGGCGAGGCGACGGCGTGCGGTTTCGAGGTCGAGTCCGCTGCGGGCGGCGAAATCCTCGAGCTGGTCCTCGCCGATCCTGCCGACCGCGAAATAGCGCGCGTCGGGGTGCGCGAGGTAGAAACCCGACACCGACGCGGCAGGCAGCATCGCGTAGCTGTCGGTGACCTCCATGCCCGCCGCGGCGGCATCCAGCACCGCGAAAAGCTCCTGCTTGACCGCATGGTCCGGGCAGGCCGGGTAGCCCGGGGCGGGACGGATGCCGCGGTACTCCTCGCGGATCAGCGCGGCGTTGTCGAGCGCCTCGCCCCTGGCATAGCCCCACAGCTCGGTGCGCACCTTGCGGTGCAGCCATTCGGCGAAGGCCTCGGCCAGGCGGTCGGCCAGGGATTTCAGCATCAGCGCCGAATAGTCGTCGTTGGCCGCCTTGTAGGCGGCCACGCGCTCCTCGACCGCAGCGCCCGTGGTGACGGCGAACGCCCCGACGTAATCGCGCAGGCCCGAACCTGCCGGCGCGACGAAATCGGCGAGACAGTAGTTCGGCTTGCCTGAAGGACGCTCGTTCTGCTGGCGCAGATTGCGCCAGGTCAGGAGCGGAACGGTTCGCGTCTCGTCGGTCCACAGCACGATGTCGTCGCCGTCGGCGTTCGCCGGCCAGAAGCCGACGACGGCGTTGGCGATGAGCCAGCGCTCCCTGACGATGCGATCGAGCATCGCCTTGCCTTCGGCATGCAGGTTGCGTGCGGCTTCCCCGACCAGCGGATCCTCGAGGATCGCCGGATAGGGGCCCGAGAGCTCCCAAGCTTGGAAGAACGGGCCCCAGTCGACGTGCTGCGCAATCTCGCGCAGGTCTACGTTCGCCAGAAGCCGGCGGCCGATGAAGGCGGGCGCCGGCGGCACGTACGCCGACCAGTCCGCGGCGAACGCGTTCGCCCGTGCCTGCGCCAGCGGCACCAGTTTGGGTCCGCGCTTGCCGGCGTGCTGGGCGCGGATCGCCGCGTAATCCTCGGCGACCTGCATGACGTAGGCGTCGCGCTGCTCGGCCGACAGCAGGCTGGTGACGACCCCGACGGCGCGCGACGCATCGGGAACGTACACCGTCGGGCCCGCCGCGTAATGGGGCGCGATTTTCACCGCCGTGTGCACGCGCGAGGTCGTCGCCCCGCCGATGAGCAGCGGCAGCGTGAAGCCCTCGCGCTGCATCTCGCCGGCGACGTGCGCCATCTCCTCGAGCGACGGCGTGATCAGCCCCGACAGGCCGATCGCGTCGGCGTTGTGCTCGCGCGCCGCCGCCAGGATCTTCTGCGACGGCACCATCACCCCGAGGTCGATGACCTCGAAGTTGTTGCACTGGAGGACGACGCCCACGATGTTCTTGCCGATGTCGTGGACGTCGCCCTTGACCGTCGCCATGACGATCAGGCCTTTCGACCGTCCGGCGGCGCCGGAGAGCGCCTTCTCGGCCTCGATGAAGGGGATCAAGTGGGCGACCGCCTGCTTCATCACCCTCGCGCTCTTCACCACCTGCGGCAGGAACATCCTGCCCGCGCCGAACAGATCGCCGACGACGTTCATGCCCGCCATCAGCGGCCCTTCGATCACCTCGATCGGATGGCCGCCCCGCGAGGCCACCGCGGCGCGCGCCTCCTCGGTGTCGTCGACGATGAAGTTGGTGATGCCCTTGACCAGCGCGTGGGTCAGGCGCTCGTCGACGCTCGCATTGCGCCACGCGAGGTCCTCGACGGCCTTCCTGCCCTGCGCCTTGTACGACTCGGCGAAGGTGACCAGCGCCTCGGTCGCGCTTCCCCCGTCCGCCCGCGGCCGGTTCAGCACGACGTCCTCGACCAGCGCGCGCAGCGTCGGGTCGAGCTCGTCGTAGACGCCGAGCTGGCCGGCGTTGACGATGCCCATCGTCAGGCCGGCGCGGATCGCGTGGTAGAGGAACACCGTGTG
>JBLMVY010000254.1:0-9180 GCA_050256935.1 Candidatus Levyibacteriota bacterium
TGTTCGCGCAGAAGATCAAGGGCTACGGGCTGGACGGCACCGTGCTGGTCGTCACCGACAATCTCGACGACAACGTGTTCCTGTCCTCGCGCAACCTGCCGAACGTGCTGGTGCTCGAGACGCGCGAGGTCGACCCGGTGAGCCTCGTGCGCTTCAACCACGTGCTGCTGACCAAGGGCGCCGTGACGCAATTCGAGGAGATGCTGGGATGAGCACGCCCGCCAAGTACAACCCCGAGCGCCTGATGACGGTGCTGCTGGCGCCCGTGGTGTCGGAGAAAGCCACGTTCATCGCCGACAAGCACGAGCAGGTCATCTTCCGCGTGATGCAGGACGCAACCAAGCCCGAGGTCAAGGCCGCGGTCGAGCTGATGTTCAAGGTCGACGTCGAGTCGGTGCAGATCTCCAACGTCAAGGGCAAGGAGAAGCGCTTCGGCCGCTACATGGGCCGGCGCCGGAACTGGAAGAAGGCCTACGTGTGCCTGAAGGCCGGCCAGCAGATCAACTTCGCGGCGGAGGCCTGACATGGCACTGGTCAAAGTCAAACCGACCTCGAACGGCCGCCGTTCGCTGGTCAAGGTCGTCAACCCGTCCCTGCACAAGGGGCGGCCGGTCGCTTCGCTCGTCGAGAGCCAGAAGCGCGGCTCGGGGCGCAACAACCTCGGCCACATCACGACGCGGCACAAGGGCGGCGGTCACAAGCAGCACTACCGGATCGTCGACTTCAAGCGCAACAAGGACGGCATTCCGGCGAAGGTCGAGCGGCTCGAGTACGACCCCAACCGCAGCGCCAATCTCGCCCTGCTGCTGTACGCCGACGGCGAGCGCCGCTACATCATCGCGCCGCGCGGCGTCGCGGTGGGGGTGCAGCTGATGTCGGGCAGCGAGGCGGCGATCAAGCCGGGCAACACGCTGCCGCTGCGCAACATCCCGGTCGGCACGACGATCCACTGCATCGAGATGCAGCCGGGCAAGGGCGCGCAGATCGCGCGCTCCGCGGGCGCGGGCGTGCAGCTGCTGGCGCGCGAGGGCATCTACGCGCAGGTCCGGCTGCGCTCCGGCGAGATCCGCAAGGTGCACGTCGACTGCCGCGCGACGATCGGCGAAGTCGGCAACGAGGAGCACAGCCTGCGGTCGATCGGCAAGGCGGGGGCGCAGCGCTGGCGCGGGATCCGCCCGACGGTCCGCGGCATCGCGATGAACCCCGTCGACCATCCGCACGGCGGCCGCACCAACGGCGGCATGCATCCGGTTTCGCCGTGGGGCACGCCGACCAAGGGCTACAAGACGCGTCGCAACAAGCGCACCGACGTGATGATCGTGCGCCGCCGCAACGCGACCAAGGGATAACGGAACATGGCACGCTCAATCAAGAAGGGCCCGTTCGTCGACGACCATCTGGTCAAGAAGGTCGAAGCCGCACGCGCCGTCAACGACAAGAAGCCGATCAAGACCTGGTCGCGCCGCTCGACGATCACGCCGGAATTCGTCGGCCTGACCATCGCCGTGCACAACGGCAAGCAGCACATCCCCGTCTACGTGTCGGAGAACATGGTCGGCCACAAGCTCGGCGAGTTCGCGCTGACGCGCACCTTCAAGGGTCACTCGTCGGACAAGAAGGTTGCGGCCCCGGCCGCGGCCAAGCGCAAGTGAGGACATGATGGAAACCACTGCCACGCTGCGCGGCGTACGCCTGTCGGCCCAGAAGGGCCGGCTGGTCGCCGACCAGATCCGCGGGCTGCCGGTCGACCGCGCGCTCAACATCCTCGCGTTCAGCCCGAAGAAGGGCGCGCGGATCCTGAAGAAGGTGCTCGAGTCGGCGATCGCCAACGCCGAGCACAACGAAGGCGCCGACATCGACGAGCTCAGGGTGAAGACCATCTACGTCGACAAGGCCGATACCCTGCGCCGCTTCACCGCGCGCGCCAAGGGCCGGGGCAACGTGATCGGCAAGCAGAGCTGCCACATCCACGTCGTCGTCGGCGACGGGAAATAAGGAACCGACATGGGACAGAAGATTCATCCGACCGGGTTCCGCCTCGCGGTCACCCGCAACTGGTCGTCGCGCTGGTTCGCGAACACCAAGCACTTCGGCGCCACGCTGGCCGAGGACCTCAGGGTCCGCGAGTACCTGAAGAAGAAGCTGGCGCACGCTTCCGTCGCCAGGGTGACGATCGAGCGGCCGGCGAAGAACGCGCGCATCACGATCCACAGCGCGCGTCCGGGCGTGGTCATCGGCAAGAAGGGCGAGGACATCGAGACGCTGCGCGCCGACCTGCGCAGGATGATGGGCGGCGACGTGGGCCTCAACATCGAGGAAATCCGCAAGCCGGAGGTCGATGCGCAGCTCGTCGCCGACTCGATCGCGCAGCAGCTCGAGAAGCGGATCATGTTCCGCCGCGCGATGAAGCGCGCGATGCAGAACGCGATGCGGCTTGGCGCCCAGGGCATCAAGGTGATGAGCTCGGGGCGGTTGAACGGCGTCGAGATCGCGCGGCGCGAGTGGTATCGCGAGGGACGCGTGCCGCTGCACACGCTGCGCGCCGACATCGACTACGGATTCGCCGAGGCCCGCACCACCTACGGCGTCATCGGCATCAAGGTGTGGGTCTTCAAGGGCGAGGTGATGGCGCACAACGCGGAGCCGGCAGCGGCCCCGGCGCCGGCACCGGCACCGGCGCGGCCGCGCCGGGCAGGACCAGGAGCGAAGAATGCTGCAGCCAGCTAGAAGGAAGTACCGGAAGGAACAGAAGGGCCGCAACAAGGGCGTCGCGACCGTCGGCAACAAGGTCAGCTTCGGCGAGTACGGCCTCAAGGCGATCGCGCGCGGCCGCCTGACGTCGCGGCAGATCGAGGCGGCGCGGCGGGCGATGACCCGCCACATCAAGCGCGGCGGCCGGATCTGGATCCGCATCTTCCCGGACAAGCCGGTGTCGAAGAAGCCCGCGGAAGTCCGCATGGGCAACGGCAAGGGCAATCCGGAGTACTACGTCGCGGAGATCCAGCCGGGCAAGGTGCTCTACGAGATGGACGGTGTCGAGGAGGCACTCGCCCGGGAGGCGTTCGCCCTCGCGGCCGCCAAGCTGCCCCTGAAGACCACGTTCGTCCACCGCCTGGTGGGCTGACGGAGACCGACATGAAACGCACCGAAGCGAAGAAGGCTCTCGCCGGCAAGACCCCGGCCGAGCTGCAGACGGAACTCGAAGCGCTGCTGAAGGAGCAGTTCGGCCTGCGGATGCAGGTCGCCACCCAGCAGATGACGAACACGGCCAAGCTGAAGGACGTGCGCCGCGGCATCGCGCGCGTCCGCACGCTGCAGGCGCAGGCTGCCGGCGGGAAGGCAGCCGCGACCAAGGGCAAACAAGGAGCCAGCGCATGAGCGGACAGACCCAGGGCGCGACGGCGCCGGCGCAGGAAGGGGCGGCACGCAAGACGCTGATCCAGACGGTGACCGGCCGCGTCGTCAGCGACAAGATGAACAAGACGATCACCGTGCTGGTCGAGCGCCGCGTCAAGCACGCCCTCTACGGCAAGGTCGTCACCAAGTCGAACAAGTACCACGCCCACGACGAGAACAACGAGTGCAAGGCGGGTGACCTGGTCGAGATCCAGGCGACGCGCAAGCTCTCGAAGACCAAGGCGTGGCGGGTGCTGCGCATCGTCGAGAAGGCGAAGCCGGTCTGAGGCTTCACCCCCGCCCCCGCGGGTTTCCCGTGCCGGGAGGGCGCTCCCGGGCAGGCGGGGCGGGTGGGGGAAAGGCGGCGAAAAGGGCTTGCGCCAGTCCCTCGGAGCTGTCATAATTTTCGTTTTTCCGCCGCGGACGTCGGGGCGTTTTGTGAAAGCGCAGGCTCCGCGGCCTGTCCCACCCGGGTGCACCGAAGTCGTGCCCCCGTACGGGTTCCAAAACTGGCCGCCGCCTGCGTCAGGCGGGTCCGCGGGTCCGGAAGGGCCTGCGCCCAAGGCGGATCAAGTTGGAGAGAAGTCGTCATGATTCAAATGCAGACGGTACTCGACGTCGCCGATAACACGGGCGCGCGCGCGGTCATGTGCATCAAGGTGCTGGGCGGCAGCAAGCGGCGCTATGCCCACATCGGCGACGTGATCAAGGTGTCGGTCAAGGACGCCGCGCCGCGCGGGCGGGTGAAGAAGGGCGAGATCTACAACGCCGTCGTCGTGCGCACCCGGCAGGGCGTGCGTCGCGACGACGGGGCGCGGGTCCGCTTCGACACCAACGCCGCCGTGCTGCTCAACGCCAAGCTCGAGCCGATCGGCACCCGGATCTTCGGGCCGGTCACGCGCGAGCTCCGCACCGAGCGGTTCATGAAGATCGTCTCGCTGGCGCCGGAAGTGCTCTGACCTTCCCCTCCAGCCGCATCCGAAGAGACCAAACATGCGCAAGATCAAGAAGGGCGACAACGTCGTCGTGATCGCCGGCCGCGACAAGGGCAAGCGGGGCGACGTATCGCGGGTCGTCGACGACATGCATGTCGTCGTGAACGGCGTGAACCAGGTGCGCAAGCACACCAAGCCCAACCCGATGAAGAACCAGCCGGGTGGAATCGTCACGGTCGAGCTGCCGATCCACGTGTCGAACGTGGCGATCTGGAATCCGGTGAGCCGCAAGGCCGACCGGATCGGCTTCCGCGTCCTCGACGACGGCCGCAAGGTCCGTTTCTACAAGTCCAACGGCGAGCAGATCAATGGCTGACGACAAGCGCCAGGAAGCGAAGGCCCCCAAGGCATCGGCGGCCGACAAGAAGCCCGCGAAGGCGGACAAGGGTTCGCAGCCGGCGGCCGTGCATGTCGCGGACCAGCCGCATCAGCCGGCGCGCCTGAAGGGCATCTACCGCAGCGAGATCGCGCCCGCGCTGACCAAGCAGTTCGGCTACAAGTCGCCGATGCAGGTGCCGCGGATCACCAAGATCGTCCTCAACATGGGCGTCGGCGAAGCGGTCAGCGACAAGAAGATCCTCGACAACGCGGTCGGCGACATGACCAAGATCGCCGGCCAGAAGCCGGTGGTCACCAAGGCGCGGAAGGCGATCGCGGGCTTCAAGATCCGCGAGGGCTATCCGATCGGCTGCATGGTGACGCTGCGCGACGAGCGGATGTACGAGTTCCTCGATCGCCTGGTCTCGGTGGCGCTGCCCCGCGTGCGCGACTTCCGCGGCATCTCGGGGCGCGGCTTCGACGGCCGGGGCAACTACAACATGGGCGTCAAGGAACAGATCATCTTCCCGGAGATCGAGTACGACAAGATCGACGCGATCCGGGGCATGAACATCACGATCACCACGACCGCGAAGACCGACGCCGAAGCGAAGGCGCTGCTCACCGCGTTCAAGCTTCCGTTCAGGAACTGAGGATTCCGCCATGGCCAAACTGGCACTGATCAATCGCCAACACAAGCGCGAGAAGCTGGTCGCGAAGTACGCGAAGAAGCGCGCGGCCCTCGAGGCGATCATCGACGACGCGCGGGCCTCGGACGAGGACCGCTATGCGGCCCGGCTCAAGCTGCAGGCGCTGCCCCGCAATGCCAACCCGACGCGACTGCGCAACCGCTGCGCGATCACGGGCCGGCCGCGCGGCGTATTCAGCAAGTTCGGGCTTGGACGCAACAAGCTGCGCGAGTACGCGATGCGCGGGGAGATCCCCGGCATCGTCAAGGCCAGCTGGTAAAGGTGAGGTGACGAGATGAGCATGACTGATCCCATCGCCGACATGCTGACCCGCATCCGCAATGCGCAGATGACGGAGCGCGCGGTCGTGGCGATGCCCTCGTCGAAGGTCAAGATCGCGATCGCCCGCGTCCTCAAGGACGAAGGCTACATCGACGGCTTCAAGGTCTCCGGCGAGGAAGCGGCGAAGCCGCAGCTCGAGATCGCGCTGCGCTACTACGCCGGCCGCCCGGTGATCGAGAAGATCGAGCGGGTGTCCAAGCCCGGCCTTCGCATCTACAAGGGCAAGGACGACATTCCGCGCGTCATGAACGGGCTGGGCATCGCCATCGTTTCGACGTCGCAGGGCGTGATGACCGATCGCAAGGCGCGCGCCACCGGTGTCGGCGGCGAAGTGCTCTGCATCGTGGCCTGACGGGAGAGAGAAGATGTCGCGCATCGGCAACAACCCGGTCAAGCTTCCGGAGAAGATCGAAGTGACGCTGGCCGCAGGCGAGATCTCCGTCAAGGGGCCGCTCGGCACGCTGTCCAGGACCTTCGGGCCGCAGGTCACGATCGAGAGGAACGGCCAGGAGCTGGTATTCAAGGCCGCGAACGACGAGGCGCGCGCGATGCAGGGAACGCTGCGGGCGCTGGTCGCCAACATGGTCAAGGGCGTCTCGCAGGGCTTCGAGAAGAAGCTGGCGCTGGTCGGCGTCGGCTATCGCGCCCAGGCTGCGGGCGACAAGCTCAACCTGTCGCTGGGCTTCTCGCATCCGGTCGTGCACGCGATGCCCAAGGGCGTGAAGGTCGAGACCCCGCAGCAGACGGAGATCGTCGTCAAGGGCATCGACAAGCAGCAGGTCGGCCAGGTCGCGGCGGAGATCCGCGCCTACCGTCCGCCCGAGCCCTACAAGGGCAAGGGCGTTCGCTACGCCGACGAACGCGTCGTCATCAAGGAAACGAAGAAGAAGTAATCCTTCTTCGACGAGGAGTGGAGATGAACAAGAAGGAAGCTCGAGTCCGCCGCGCCCGCAAAACCCGGGTGCGCATTGCCGAGCAGCGCGCAACCCGCCTGGTCGTGGGCCGGTCGAACTGCCACATCTACGCGCAGATCATCGCGCCGACCGGCGACAAGGTTCTCGCGAGCGCGTCGACGCTCGAGGCGGACGTGCGCAAGGACCTGAAGAGCGGCGGCAACAAGGCTGCCGCGACGATGATCGGCGCACGCATCGCCGAGCGCGCGAAGGCGCTCGGGATCGAGTCGGTCGCGTTCGACCGTGCAGGATTCCGATTCCATGGCCGCGTGAAGGCGCTGGCCGATGCGGCCCGCGAGGGCGGCCTGAAGTTCTGAGCAGGGGTTCTACATGGCACAGCAACGATCCAACCCTCGCCAGCCGCAGCAGCAGGATGACCGCGGCGATGGCCTGCGCGAGAAGATGATCTCGATCAACCGCGTCACCAAGGTGGTGAAGGGCGGACGCATCCTCGGCTTCGCCGCCCTGACCGTCGTCGGCGACGGCGACGGCCGCGTCGGCATGGGCAAGGGCAAGGCCAAGGAAGTCCCGGTCGCAGTGCAGAAGGCGATGGAGCAGGCGCGCCGCAACATGGTGAAGGTGCGCCTGAAGAAGGGGACGCTGCACCACGCGGTCGAGGGCCGGCACGGCTCGACCCGCGTCTTCATGCAGCCCGCTTCCGACGGCACTGGCGTCATCGCCGGCGGCGCGATGCGTGCGGTGTTCGACGTCGTCGGCGTGACCAACATCCTCGCCAAGTGCCACGGCTCCACCAACCCGTACAACGTCGTGCGCGCGACGCTGAACGGCCTGGAGGCGATCAACGCCCCGGCCGACATCGCCGCCAAGCGCGGCAAGACGGTCGAAGAGATCCTGGAGGCATGACGATGTCCGGCGAGAAGAAGATCAAGGTCACGCTGGTCAAGGGCATCGCACGCTGCCGCGAGGACCATCGCGCGACGGTGCGCGGCCTCGGCCTCAAGCGGATCCGGCACACGGTCGAACTCGCGGACACCAAGGCGATCCGCGGCATGATCAACAAGGTCAGCTACCTCGTGTCGGTGGCGGGCGAGTGAATCTCTGGAGCACGCGATGCGTCTGAATACGGTGAAGCCCGCCGCGGGCAGCAAGAAGGCGAAGCGCCGCGTCGGCCGCGGGATCGGCTCGGGCCTGGGCAAGACGGCCGGCCGCGGGCACAAGGGCCAGAAGTCGCGTTCGGGGGGCTTCCACAAGGTCGGCTTCGAAGGCGGCCAGATGCCCCTGCAGCGGCGCCTGCCCAAGCGCGGCTTCGTGTCGCGCAGCCGCTTCGACACCGCGCAGGTCCGGCTGGCGGATCTCGCCAGGCTGCCGGTGGCCGACATCGACCTGCTGGCGCTGAAGGCGGCGGGGCTGGTCCCGGCGTTCGCCAAGACGGCGAAGGTGATCAAGACCGGCAAGCTCGAGAAGGCGGTCAGGCTCTCCGGCGTCGCCGCGACGCAGGGTGCCAAGGCGGCGATCGAAGCCGCGGGCGGCAGCGTCGCTTGAATCGGCGCGCTCACAACGCAATCTGGGACATTCTGTGGCAACGGCAAATCCGGCCCTGAAGAGCGGCGACAAGTACGGCGACCTCAAGCGCCGCTTGTGGTTCCTGCTGGGCGCGCTCGTCGTCTACCGGATCGGAACGCACATTCCGGTCCCGGGCATCAACGCCCAGGTGCTGGACGAGCTGTTCCGCGGGCAGCAGGGCGGGCTGCTCGGCCTGCTCAACGTGTTCTCGGGCGGGGCGCTCGCACGCTTCTCGATCTTCGCGCTGGGCATCATGCCCTACATCTCGGCGTCGATCATCATGCAGCTGTGCACGGTGATCATCCCCTCGCTCGAGGCGCTGAAGAAGGAAGGGCAGGCGGGGCAGCGCAAGATCACCCAATACACGCGCTACGCGACCGTCGGGCTGTCGTTCTTCCAGGCGTTCGCGATCTCGGCTGCGCTCGAGGCGCAGGCCGGACTGGTGATCGCGCCGGGCCTGTCGTTCAAGATCGTGTCGGCCGTGACGCTGGTGACCGGCACGATGTTCCTGATGTGGCTGGGCGAGCAGATCACCGAGCGGGGCCTGGGCAACGGCATCTCGCTGATCATCTTCGCCGGGATCGCGGCGGGACTGCCCCGCGCCATCGGGCAGACGCTGGAGCAGGGACGCACCGGCGCCTACTCGTGGCTGCTGATCATCGGCATCGCGGGGCTGGTCGTCGTGGTGACCGGGTTCGTCGTGTTCATGGAGCGGGCGCTGCGCAAGATCCTGGTCAATTACGCCAAGCGCCAGGTGGGCAACAAGGTGTACCAGGGCCAGAGCTCGCACCTGCCGCTGAAGATCAACATGGCCGGCGTGATCCCGCCGATCTTCGCGTCGTCGATCATCCTGTTCCCGGCGACGCTGGCGCAGTGGGCCGGCACCGGCGAGAACACGATCTGGCTGCGCGACCTCGCGTCGACGCTCGCGCCCGGGCAGCCGATCCACGAGATCCTGTACGC
>JBLMVY010000255.1:0-10189 GCA_050256935.1 Candidatus Levyibacteriota bacterium
CGCCCGCGCCTACCGGCCCCGGCTGTCGCGCCACGAGCGCCATGCGATCTGCCAGCGGACGGCGGAGCTGATCGGCCAGCGCGCCGAGGCGCTCTCCCGCCTGATCACCGCCGAATGCGGCATCTCGCGGAAGGATTCGAGCTACGAAGTCGGGCGCGCCCGCGACGTCTTCCAGTTCGCCGGCAACGCGGCGCTGCAGGACGACGGACAGGTGTTCTCCTGCGACATCACCGCGAAGGGCGCCTCGCGCAAGGTCTACACGCTGCGCGAGCCCCTGCCGGGTGTCATCGCGGCGATCACCCCGTTCAACCATCCGCTGAACCAGGTCGCGCACAAGGTCGCGCCGTCGATCGCGACCAACAACCGGATGGTCCTGAAACCCACCGAGAAGACACCCCTGACGGCGCTGGCCCTCGCGGACATCCTCTACGAGGCGGGACTGCCGCCGCCCATGTTCTCGGTGGTGACCGGCGATCCGCGCGAGATCGGCGACGAGCTCGCGACCAGCTCCGATGTCGACCTGGTCACGTTCACGGGCGGCGTTCCCGCGGGCAAGTACATCGCGGCCAGGGCGGTGTACAAGCGCCAGGTGCTGGAGCTCGGCGGCAACGACCCGATCATCGTGATGGAGGACGCCGACCTCGACGAGGCGGCCATGCTCGCCGCCACCGGGTCGTACAGGAACTCCGGCCAGCGCTGCACGGCGGTCAAGCGCATCCTGGTGCACGAGGGCGTGGCCGACGCCTTCGTCGAGCGCCTGGTGGCGCGCACCAACGCCTGGACCTTCGGCGACCCGGCGGATCCGGACATCGACATGGGCACGGTCATCGACGCGCGCGCGGCGGCGGGTTTCGAGGCCAGGGTCGCGGCCGCGATCGCGCAGGGCGCGGTGCTCCTGTGCGGCAACCGGCGCGACGGCGCCCTCTACTCGCCGACGGTCATCGACCGCGTCAGGCCCGACATGGAGGTCGTGCGTACCGAGACCTTCGGCCCGGTGTCGCCGGTCATCCGCTTCGCCGACATCGACGACGCGATCCGCGTCGCCAACTCGACGGCCTACGGACTTTCGTCGTCGGTGTGCACGAACCGCCTCGACTACGTCACGCGCTTCGTGACCGAGCTCGCCGTCGGCACGGTCAACGTCCGCGAGGTGCCCGGCTACCGCCTGGAGCTGACGCCCTTCGGCGGGATCAAGGACTCCGGCCTGGGCTACAAGGAAGGCGTGCAGGAGGCGATGAAGAGCTTCACCAACCTCAAGACCTACTCGCTGCCGTGGTGAGCTGAATTGCCGGCATCGCCCGCCGTGCAGCGAACCGCCCCGAGGCCGCGCAGCGCGTGACGCCATCGGTCCACGAGCTCACGCCGGGCATCACCGTCGCCGTGCTGGGCGCCGGCCTGCTGCACGCGGCCTGGAATGCGCTGCTCAAGACCGCGCGCGGCGGCGACCCGATGCTCGACACCGCGTCGGTCGTCGCCGGCTCGGCGGTCTGCGCGGCGCTCGTTCTGCCCCTGGTGCCGTGGCCGGCCCCCGCGGCGTGGACGTTCATCGCCGCGTCGTCGCTCGTCCATTTCGCGTATTACGTGGCCCTGGCGCAGGCGTACCGGACCGGCGACCTGTCGTTCGCCTACCCATTGATGCGCGGCAGTGCCCCGCTGCTGGTCGCCGTGGTGGGCATGGCGCTGCTGCACGAGCTGCCGGGCGCCCACGCCTTGGCCGGAATCACCCTGATCTGCGGCGGCGTCCTCAGCATCGCGTTCGTGCACCGACGCCGGCATTCGCCCGCGGCGGCCGGCTGGGCCTTCGCCAATGCCGGGGTGATCGCGTGCTACACGCTGGTCGACGCGAGCGGCGCGCGCGCATCCGGCGATGCCGTCGCCTATGCGACCTGGCTGATGGTCGTCGAGGGCCTGCCGTTTCTCGGCTGGATCCTCTGGCGGCGCGGCAGCGCTGCAGCCGCCTACCTGCGCCGCGGATGGCGCCGGGGCCTGCTCGGAGGCGCGGGAAGCTTCGCCGCCTACGCGATCGCGCTCTATGCGATGGCGCGCGCGCCGGTAGCCGCGGTCGCTGCGCTGCGCGAGACCTCGGTGCTGTTCGCCGCGCTGATCGGGGCGCTGTGGCTGCGCGAAGGCTTCGGTGCGGTGCGCATCGCCGGCGCCGCCAGCGTCGTCCTCGGCATCGCGGCGCTGCGGCTCTGACACCCGCAGGCGTCGCCTCGGGAAAACACTTCGCTGCGGCCGCGACTCGCGGCGTGTAGGCTATGGTTCCACCGCATCCAGCGTCCCGCCCGCCCCCGATCGCGCCCATGACCACCCTGCACCGCGTCACCCCGCCTGCGCGCCGCGGGCGCACGCCCGCGAACCCCGGCGCGGAGACCGCCCAGGTCCAGAGCCTGACCCGCGGGCTGTCGATCCTCCAGTGCCTCGCGCGCACCGAGGGCGGTCTCACGCTGACCGACATCGCGCACCGGGTCTCGCTGCCGGCCTCGACGACCCACCGCCTGCTGTCGACGCTGGAGAAGGCGGGCTATGTCTATCAGGCAGGCGACCTCGGCCTGTGGTACGTCGGCATCGAGGCTTTCGCCGTCGGCTCGAGCTTCCTGTCCAACCGCGATTTCGTCGCGCAAAGCCATCCCTACATGCGCCGATTGATGGAACAGGCCGGCGAGACGACCAACCTCGCGATCCTCGACGGCACCGAGGCGGTGTTCATCGACCAGGTGCAGTGCCGCGAGACCATGCGCACGATCGTCAAGCTGGGGAGCCGCGTCCCGCTCCACGCGTCGGGGGTGGGCAAGGCGATCTTCGCCTCGCTGCCCGACGACCAGATCGACGCGATGCTGAAGGTCAAGGGCCTGCCGCGCATCACCGAGAACACGATCACCTCGCCCGAGACGATGTGGGCGAGCATCCGGGTCATCCGCCAGCGCGGCTGGTCCTTCGACGACGAGGAGCATCTGCCCGGCACGCGCTGCGTCGCCGCGCCTTTCTACGACGAGCACGCCGAGCCGCTGGGGGCGATCTCGGTGGCGGGCCCGACCTCGCGGCTCCCCGACGAGCGCATCAAGCAGCTCGGACCCCTGGTGTCGCACATCGCCGAGGACATCACCCATCGGCTGGGCGGCCACTGGCCGCATCCGCACTGACGTCGCGCGCGATGGAGCGAACATGAGCGGAGCAGGCATGAACGGCTTGATGATGGGCGTTCCGCTGACGATTTCGTCCCTGATCAGGCATGCAGATCGCTGCCATGGTGACACCGAGATCGTGTCGCGCACGGTCGAGGGCCCGATCCATCGCTATACCTACCGCGACGCACACGCGCGCGCCCGAAGACTCGCCCGTGCGCTGACAGGACTCGGGGTGCGCAGCGGCGACCGCGTCGGAACGCTGGCCTGGAACGGCTATCGCCATTTCGAGCTTTACTACGCAGTATCGGGAATGGGCGCGGTGATCCACACGATCAATCCACGCCTCTTCCAGGAGCAGCTTCGCTACATCATCGACCATGCCGAAGACGGCCTGGTCTTTTTCGACATGACGTTCGCGCCGCTGGTCGAGAAGCTCGCGCCCGTGTGCCCGGGCGTGCGCGCGTGGGTCGCGATGACCGATGTCGCGCACCGGCCCGCCATCGACGCCCCGGCGCTCCTCTGCTACGAGGACATCGTCGGCGCCGAGACCGACGACTACGACTGGCCCGACCTCGACGAGAGCACGCCATCGGGCCTCTGCTACACGTCGGGCACGACCGGAAATCCCAAGGGCATCCTGTTCAGCCACCGCTCGACGGTGCTGCACGCGCTTGCGGCGGCGCTGCCCGACGTCCAGAACCTCGGTGCGCAAAGCGTCGTGCTGCCGATCGTGCCGATGTTCCACGTCAATGCCTGGGGCCTGCCCTACTCCGCACCGATGGTCGGGGCCAAGCTGGTGTTTCCCGGCGCGGCGCTCGACGGCAAGAGCCTCTACGAGCTCTTCGAGGCCGAAGGCGTGACGAATTCGGCCGGCGTGCCGACCGTGTGGCTGGGCTTGATCGACTACATGAAGAAGAACGCGCTTGCGTTCTCGACGTTCAAGTCAACGATCATCGGGGGCTCCGCGTGCCCACCGGCGATGATGCGCACGCTGCGCGACGACTTCGGCGTCAACGTCGTGCACGGCTGGGGCATGACCGAGACGAGCCCGATTGCGACCGCCGGAGTTCCGAAGTCCAAGCACCGCGCGCTCGGGGACGACGAGCGCCTCGCGCTGCTGTCCAAGCAGGGGCGGCCGCTGTACGGCGTGCAGATCAAGACCGTCGATGCCACAGGTCGCGAACTGCCGCGCGACGGCAAGGCGGCGGGAAACGTGCTGGTCAAGGGCCCCTGGATCGCAAGCGGCTATTACCGTGGCGAGGGCGGCGATCCCCTGGTCGACGGCTGGTTCCCGACCGGCGACGTCGGCACGCTCGATGCCGACGGCTACCTCGAGATCACGGACCGCTCCAAGGACGTCATCAAGTCGGGCGGGGAATGGATCAGCTCGATCGCGCTCGAGAACATCGCGTTCGGCCACCCCGGCGTGCAGGAAGCCGCGGTCATCGGCCTGCGCCATCCGAAGTGGGATGAGCGCCCGCTGCTGGTGGTCGTCAGAAAGCCCGGCGCGGACGTTTCGCGGGAGACGCTGCTCGACTACTACCGGAACCGCACGGCCCGCTGGTGGATTCCCGACGACGTCGTTTTCGTCGAGGAGCTGCCCCACACCGCGACCGGGAAGCTTTCCAAGCGCACGCTCCGCGAGCGCTTCCGCGATCACCAATGGCCCGCCGGCGTGACGAATCAGCGCCGCGACAGCAGCGAGTAGCGACGCGCGAGCTCGGGCTGCAGCGGCGGCTGCCAGCGCGCGAGAAGCTCGTCCATCGCCGCGAAACCGTTGCAGACCAGGACGACGTCGCAGCCGGCGGCGATCGCGGCTTCACCGCGCGCGACGATGTCGCCCGCCGAATGCGCCCCGGCCATCTCGAGGTCGTCGGAGAACACCAGGCCGTCGAAGCCGAGGCGCCGGCGCAGGATCTCGCCGATCCACACCGGCGAGAAGCCGGCCGGCCGCGAGTCGACCGCCGGATAGACGACGTGCGCCGGCATGATCGCCTCGAGCCCCTGCGCGATCAGCGCTGCGAAAGGAACGGCGTCGCTGGTCAGGATCGCGTCGAGGCCGCGCGGGTCGACCGGCGTGTCGACGTGGGAATCCGCCCGTACGTGGCCGTGTCCCGGGAAATGCTTGCCCACGCCGCCGACACCTTTCGACTGCAGCCCCCGCAGCAGCGCCCCGGCGAGGTCGGCGACGACGACCGGGTCCGAATGGAACGCGCGGTCGCCGATCACCTCGCTGCGCTCCCAATCGAGGTCGAGCACCGGCGTGAAGCTGAAGTCGATGCCGTGCGCGACGAGCTCGCGTGCGATCGTCACCCCGTGGCGGAACGCCGCTTCGCCGGCCGCCACGGGATCGACATCCCACTGCTCGCCCAGCGTGCGCATCGCCGGCAGTTCGGAGAAGCGGTCGCCGCGGAAGCGCTGCACGCGCCCGCCTTCGTGGTCGACGCCGATCAGGAGCCCGGGGCGCAGCTTGCGGATCGACGCAGTGAGGGCGCGAAGCTGCTTCGACGACTCGAAATTGCGTGTAAACAGGATCACTCCGCCCACCCGCGGGTCGGCGAGGCGCGCCCGGTCGGCCGCCGTCAGCTCGAGGCCCTCGATCCCCAGCATCACCGGGCCGCATCCCGGAGCGGCGCGCCCCCTCATCGCCTTGGTCCCATCGCCGGCCGCCTCACCTCGCCGCCTGGCGCATCAGGGCCTTCATCTCGCGCACGGCCTCGCGCAAGCCGACGAACACGCTGCGCGCGACGATCGCATGGCCGATGTGCAGCTCGCGCACCCCCGGCAGGGCCGCCACGGGCTGGACATTGACGTAGTTGAGCGCGTGGCCGGCATTGAAGCGCATGCCGAGCCTTCGTATCGCATCGCCTGCGCGCTGGAGCTTGTCGAGCTCGGCGACGACGGGCGCGCTCTCCGAATCGCGCCCGCGCGCATGGAACGCGTGCGCGTAGGGACCCGTGTGCAGCTCGCAGACGCGCGCCCCGACGTGGGCCGCCGCCTCGACCTGCGGGAGCTCGGCGTCGATGAACACCGACGTGACGATGCCCGCGTCGGCGAGGCGGGACACGGCATCCTTGATCTTGGCCTCCTGGCGCGCGACGTCGAGACCGCCCTCGGTCGTCACCTCGTGCCGACCCTCGGGCACCAGCATCGCCATCTCCGGGCGCAGCTCGCAGGCGATGGCGATCATCTCGGGCGTGGCCGCCATCTCGAGATTGAGCTTGATGTGCACGAGATCGCGCAGCCGTCGAACGTCGGCGTCCTGGATGTGCCGGCGGTCCTCGCGCAGGTGGACGGTGATGCCGTCGGCGCCGCCCAGATGCGCCTCGACGGCGGCCCACACCGGATCGGGTTCGTAGGTCCGCCGCGCCTCGCGCAGCGTGGCGACATGGTCGATGTTGACGCCTAGTTCGATCACAGCCGGTTCCTTTCGCTCAGCCTGGGTCCTTGTCCTTGTCGTCGTCGAGGGCTGCCAGGTCCTGGACGATGCGGCGGCTGAATATGCGCCGCTCCTCGAGGTAGTGATCGAGCACGCTGCGCATCAGCCGCTTCGCCTCCGCCGCGACGTCGGCGTCGGGGTAGTGCCCGGTGGCGAGCGCGATCAGGGTCGCGCCCCGCACCAGCGGGCCGCGGCCGGAAGCCCCGGCGCCGGGCTCCGCGCGCGGTTCGCCGACCCCGCGCTGCGGACCCCGGTCGAACGCGTAATGGTAGCGTTCGCCGGGCTCGACGGGCGCGCCGCTGCCCGCTTCATGGGTCAGCGCCAGCGCGTAGCCGAGCTCCGCCAGCAGCCGCAGCTCGAAGCGCCGCAGGATCTCGGCCTGGGCGGCCGGCGCAGCCGTCCCGGTCAGCGCGCGCAGCGCCGACTCGTAGGCGAGCCACAGCGCCGGGTGGGGATCGTCGCGCGGCAGCAGCTTCAGCAGGAGCTCGTTCAGGTAGAAGCCGCACAGCAGCGCCGCGCCCACCGGCAACGGCATGCCGCCGCGCCATTCCGCCTTCATCAGCGTCTTGAGCTCGGCCGCCCCCGCCCAGCCCAGCGTCAGGGGCTGGAAGGCCTGCAGCACGCCGCGCAGCTCCGAGCGCGGGCGCTTGGCGCCGCGCGCGACCATGGCGACGCGCCCGGCGCGCTCGGTGAAGACCTCGACGATCAGGCTGGTCTCGCGGTAGGGGTAGGTGTGCAGCACGTACGCCGGCTCGTCGTCGCGGCGCTCCCTGGGCGTTCTCATGTCAGTAGCCGAGCCGCTTCAGCATCGCGTCGCTCTGCGACCATCCCTCCTTGACCTTGACCCACACCTCGAGGAAGACGCGCCCGCCGAACAGCTTCTCCATGTCGGCGCGCGCGGCCGAAGCGATCGCCTTCATCCGGCCGCCGCCTTCGCCGATCAGGATCGCGCGCTGCCCGGGCTTGTCGACCAGGATCGTCGCGCCGATGCGCCGCATCGATCCCTCGTGCTCGAAGCTGTCGATGGTCACCGCCGTCGAATAGGGTACCTCGTCGCCGAGCTGCCTGAAGATCTTCTCCCGGATGAATTCGGCGGCGAGGAACCGCTCGTCGCGGTCCGTCAGCTCGTCCTCCGGGTACAGCGCGGGCGACTCGGGAAGGTGGCGAGCGATCTCCCGCTTGAGCGTCGCCAGATCGGTGCCCCGTTCGGCCGAGATCGGGACGATCGCCGCGAACTCCCGCAGCTTCGCGATCTCCGCGATGCGCGGCAGCAGGGCCCGCTTGTCGGCAAGGGCGTCGATCTTGTTCAGGGCGACGATCACCGGCAGCCTGGCCGGGCAAAGCGCGATCACCGCGCGATCGGCGTCGTTGTAGCGCCCGGCGTCGAGCACGACGACGACGACGTCGACCTCGGCGAGGCTGTCGCGCACGGCGCGGTTGAGCCGCTCGTTGAGCTGCGAGCGGTGCAGGGTCTGGAAACCGGGTGTGTCGACGAAGACGTACTGGACGTCGGGATCGCTGAGGATCCCGGTGATCCGGTGGCGGGTGGTCTGCGGCTTGCGCGAGGTGATGCTGATCTTCTCCCCGACCAGCGCGTTCAGCAGCGTCGACTTGCCGACCGACGGGCGACCGACGATCGCGACGTGGCCGCAGCGGTGCGGCGCAGGCTCCGGGCTAGCCACGACGAGCCGCGGGCGCCGCCCGCGTCACCTCGGCCAGGGCCCGCTCGGCCGCGTCCTGCTCGGCGGTGCGGCGGCTCGATCCGCTCCCCGCGGTCACGATCGACATCGAGGGTATCCTGCATTCGACCGCGAACTGCTGGGCGTGCGCCTCGCCGGTGGTGGCGACGATCGCGTATTCGGGCACCGGCAGGCGCTGCGACTGCAGCCATTCCTGGAGACGGGTCTTGGGGTCCTTGCCCAGGGTCCTGGGATCGGCATCGCGCAGCAGATCGCCGAACACGCCGTTGATCACGCCCTCGGCGGCGGCGAAGCCGGCGTCGACCACCACGGCGCCGAAGACCGCCTCCAGGGCATCGGCGAGGATCGACGCGCGGTCCGCGCCCCCGCTCCTCTGCTCGCCCTCGCCCAGGCGCATCGACGCGCCGAGCCCGAGGGCTCGCGCGAGCCGCGCCAGGGTCTCGCGATTGACGAGGTGCGCGCGCACCCGCGACAGGTCGCCTTCCGGGATGTCGGGAAAGCGCCGGTAGAGCGCCAGGGCGATGACGCAGTTCAGGACGGCGTCACCGACGAACTCGAGTCGCTCGTTGTGCGGGGTGCCGAAACTGCGGTGGGTCAGCGCCTGCCGCAGCAGGTCGGGATCGCGGAACGCGTGGTCGATCGCGATGGGCAAGGCGCGTCGATGTCAGCGGGTCGAGCGCGCCTCGAAGTCGAGGAGGACGCTCGCGTTGCCGATCATGTGCAGGACCTTCTGCCAGGACATCGTCGCCACGATCGTGTTGCCCTCGCGGCTCACCAGCACGTCGGCAGCGCTCACCGAGTCGACGTAGTCGGCGGACAGGCGGCGGTCCATCGAGCGCCGGATCTCCGCCGGGGTCGGGTCCTGCACCTCCTGCATCGTCTGGTCCAGCGCCTTCTGGACGGTGAAGTACTCGACGTACGACGGCCCGACCCGGAACGCGATCAGTGCAACGACGATGATGACGGCCGTCGTGAACAGGAACCCGATCATCGACAGTCCGCGCTCGTTTCCAGCCGTCATGTCCCCTCCGCGAAGTTGCAGTGCCGAAAGCGGCTCAATGGATGGTGCTGCCGATGCGCTTGAAGCCGAAGGACGTGAGGTCGTCCCAGTTGAACCAGATGAAGAACGCCTTGCCGCGGATGTTCGCGTCGGGGACGAAGCCCCAGTAGCGGCTGTCGTCGCTGTTGTCGCGATTGTCACCCATCATGAAGTATTCGCCGGCCGGGACCTTGCACCTGAACCCGTGCTCATTGTAGTCGCAATTCTCGCGGCCCGGGAACGGCCGCACGTTCGACGAGTAGACGGGCTGCGCGTCCGCGTTGATGCCGATGGTGTGCGCCTTCCCCGGATTGCCGTCGGTCAGCTCGGTGTCGCGCCTCAGGGTCTCGAAGCGCAGCCCCTCCAGGTAGCTGTACGAGTGGTCGGGCTCCTGGGGCCAGGGCACGCCGTTCACCGTGAGCTTCTTGTCGCGGTACTCGACGACGTCGCCCCCCACCCCGATGACACGCTTGATGAAGTCCTGCGACGGGTTGAGGGGATACTTGAACACGACGACGTCGCCGCGCTGCGGATCGTTGATCTGCACGATCTTGCGGTCGATGATCGGCAGCCGGATGCCGTAGGTGAACTTGTTGACGAGGATGAAATCGCCGACCTCGAGCGTCGGCCGCATCGACGACGACGGGATCTTGAAGGGCTCGGCGAGGAACGAGCGCAGCAGGAACACGACCAGCAGGACGGGGAAGAACGACTTGGCGTACTCGACCCAGACCGGCTCGCGGGCGCCCGGGGCGCGCTTCGCCTCCAGGAACAGGCGGTCGGCGAGCCACGCAACACCGGTGAGGACGGTCAGCAGGAACAGGATGAGGGCGAAATCCATCGGGAATCGGTCGTATTCGGATAAATGAGGCGGAAAGGGGGG
>JBLMVY010000256.1:0-5632 GCA_050256935.1 Candidatus Levyibacteriota bacterium
CGGCGACGCCGCGACGACGCCGACCCCGACCCCGCCACCCGCGCCTGCACCCGCCGCGGCGACCAGGCCGGCGAAGTACGACACCCGTGTTCCGGAGGCGTCGGGGAGCAACGCCGCCGCCTCCAGTGCGACGGCCAAGGCCCCGGCTCCCGCTCCCGCCCCGGCCGAAGCGAAGCACGCGGCAGCACCGGCCCCAGCCACCGCCCCCGCTGCGCACGCCGCGGCCCCGGTCGCCGCAGCCACGCCAGGCCATGCAGCGTCGCCTGCGCACGAGGCCTATGCCGTGCAGCTTGCGGCCTTCTCCGACGACAAGGGGGCCAATGCGCTGGCGCACCGCCTGAAGAAGGCAGGGTATTCCGCCTATACCGAGCCGCTGAAGACCAGCAAGGGCACGCTGTGGCGCGTGCGGGTGGGCCCCTATGGGTCGCGGGAAGCCGCCGTCGCGGCGCGCGACCGGCTGAAGCACGAGGGCCACAGCGGCATCGTGGCGCCGGCCGGCTAGGACCGCTGCGAGGTGACTGCCGGCGCATCGACGGCTTCCCTTGCGGCGACCGCGCCCGCGCCCGCGAACGCATTCGCCGCCGCGATGCGGGGCCGCGATTCGCCGCTGCCGACGCCCGACCTTCCGATGACTCCCTTCGACTGGACCGTGCTGGCGATCGTCGGCCTCTCGACGCTGTTCGCGTTCCTGCGCGGGGTGATCCGCGAGGTGATTGCGCTGGCGGCGTGGGTCGTGGGCGTGGTGGCCGCCCTTGCGCTGTCGCCGGTCCTCGGCCAGGCGCTGCCCGACATCGCAGGTCACCCGGCGATCCGCTACCTGATCGCCTTCGCGCTGATCCTGATCGGGACGCTGGTCGCCGGCGCGCTGGTCGCGTGGGCGCTGGCGAGGGTCATACGCGCGGTCGGGCTCGGCTTCGTCGACCGCCTGCTGGGCGGCGCGTTCGGCTTCGCGCGCGGACTCGTGGTCGTTCTCGCGTTCACCGTCGTCGCGGGCCTGACCGACCTGCCGCGCAGCGCGTGGTGGCAGAATTCGGTCTTTGCGCCGCCGCTCGTCGCCGGCGTCGAGGTCCTGAAGCCCTACCTGCCGCAGTTGCTCGCCGACGGGCTCGACTACTCTCCAGGGGGCGTGCGGCCGCGGCCGGCGCCCGGCCAGCAGAAGGCATAGGAACCCATCCATGTGCGGCATCGTCGGCGTCGTCGCGCACACGCCGGTCAACCAGCTCCTGTACGACGGTCTCCTGCTGCTGCAGCATCGGGGACAGGACGCGGCAGGGATCGTGACCAGCGAAGGGGCGATGTTCCATACCTTCAAGGGGCCCGGCTACGTCCGCGACGTCTTCCGCACGCGCAACATGCGCGACCTCGTCGGAAATGCTGGCATCGCGCATTGCCGGTATCCGACCGCCGGGTCGGCGTTCTCGGACCTCGAGTCGCAGCCGTTCTACGTCAATTCACCTTTCGGCCTGACGCTGGGCCACAACGGCAACCTGACGAACAGCGAGGCCCTGAAGCGCGAGCTGTGGGAGCTCGATTTCCGTCACGTCAACACCAATTCCGACAGCGAGGTCCTGCTCAACGTGCTGGCGCTTGAGCTCGAGCGCGCGGCGCAGCATCATCGCCTCGATCCGGATGCGATATTCCGCGCGGTCGCCGGCGTGCACCGGCGCTGCCGCGGGGCCTACGCGGTGGTGGCGATGATCGCGGGCTACGGCATGCTCGCCTTCCGCGACCCCTACGGCATCCGGCCGTTGATCATCGGCACCAACGAGGCGATGGGCGGGCGCGAATACCTGGTCGCGTCCGAATCGGTCGCGCTGGAGCCGCTCGGATTCTCCGTGCTGCGCGACGTCGCGCCCGGGGAGGCGATTTTCGTCGACCACGCCGGCGGATTCCACGCGCGCCAGTGCGCGGAGAATCCGACGCTCAATCCCTGCCTGTTCGAGTTCGTCTACCTCGCGCGTCCGGACTCGGTCATCGATGGAACGTCGGTGTACGAATCGCGGCTGCGGATGGGTGGCGCGCTCGCGAAGCAGATCCGCGGGATCCCCGAGGCCGGCGACATCGACGTCGTCATCCCGATCCCCGACTCCAGCCGCCCCTCGGCGCTGGAGCTCGCGAACCAGCTGGGCCTGATGTACCGCGAGGGCTTCGTCAAGAACCGCTACATCGGGCGCACGTTCATCATGCCCGGCCAGGCGATGCGCAAGAAGAGCGTGCGCCAGAAGCTCAATCCGATCGGGATGGAGTTCAAGGACAAGGTCGTGCTGCTGGTCGACGATTCGATCGTCCGCGGCACGACGTCGCGCGAGATCGTGCAGATGGCGCGCGACGCCGGCGCGCGCAAGGTCTATTTCGCCTCGGCCAGCCCGCCGGTGCGCTATCCGAACGTCTATGGCATCGACATGCCCAACCAGCGCGAGCTGGTGGCGACCGGGCGCACCGAGGCGGAGATCGCCGCCGAGATCGGCGCCGACCTGCTGATCTACCAGCGCCTCGACGCGCTGAAGGAAGCCGTGCGCGACGGCAGTTCGGCGCTGGCGGGTTTCGAGGCCTCGTGCTTCGACGGCAAGTACATCACCGGCGACATCACGCCGGAGTACCTGTCGCAGCTCGCCGCCGATCGCAACGAGGCGCGCGGCGAGGCGGAAGGCGATGCGAAATGGGCGTCGGGGCCGCAATTCGCCGAATCGTGATATAGTGCAGTCGCGCCGATTTGAGCTTCAGCTTGCGGGCGCATAAAAAATTCCGCTAAAGCGAGGTTCGCTCCAGCCCGAGGATATCGGGCGGGGCACACGAAACCCGTTTGGCGGAAGCCCGACGGGTTTTTTGTTTGCGTCGGACCCCGAGTTCGCTGCAGTGCCGGCACCCGGTGTGACGGCGGGAGTGTGGAAATGACCAACGAGACGGGCGGGCGCGGCTTCACGACCGCGATCCTTCATGGCGACCGCGAGGCGGTCATCGAGCACGGGGCCGTGCACAAGCCGCTGCACCTGTCGGTGGCGTACGGATATCGCGACGTCGCCGACCTGATCGCGGTGTTCCAGGGCCGCGCCTCGGGCTACGCCTACGGCCGCCAGGGCAATCCGACGACGGCGGCGCTCGAGGCCAAGGTCACGGCGATGGAGCAGGGCGTGGCGACCGTGTGCTTCGCGACCGGCATGGCGGCGATCGGCGCGATCATGATGTCGCTGCTCAAGGGCGACGATCACCTGGTGTCGAGCTCTTACGTGTTCGGCAACACCAACAGCCTGCTCGGCACGCTGGCGGACCATGGGACACCCGTCAGCTTCGTCGACGCGACGTCGGCCGAGAACGTCGAGCGCGCTCTGACCCCGCGCACCCGGATGGTGTTCGTCGAGACCATCGCCAATCCGCGGACGCAGGTCGCCGACCTGGTGCGCATCGGCGCGCTGTGCCGGAAGCGCGGCCTGATCTATGTCGTGGACAACACGATGACCTCGCCCTGGCTGTTCAGGCCGGCCACCGTCGATGCGAGCCTGGTCGTCAACGCCCTGACCAAGTACATCGGCGGCCACGGCAATGCGCTGGGCGGCGCGGTCACCGACACCGGCCGCTTCGACTGGACGCGCTACCCGAACATCGCCGACAGCTACAAGTCCCAGAAGCCCGCGATGTGGGGCATCACCCAGATGCGCAAGAAAGGGCTGCGCGACTTCGGCGCGACCCTGTCCGCCGAGCAGGCGCACCACATCGCCGTCGGCGCCGAGACCCTCGCACTGCGGATGGACCGGCAATGCGCGAACGCCCAGGCGCTCGCCGAATTCCTGGTCGCGCATCCGAAGGTGCGCGCGGTCCACTATCCGGGGCTGCCCGGGCATCCGCAGCAGGGACTGGCCAGGGCGCTGTTCCGGGCGCCCGGCGCGCTGTTCTCCTTCGAGCTCGCCGACGGATGCGACGTGCTTGCGGTGCTCGACCGGCTGCGCACCGTCGTGCTGTCGTCGAACCTCGGGGACAACCGGACGCTGGCCATTCCGGTCGCGCAGACCATCTACTGGGAGATGGGGCCGGAGCGCCGCGCCCAGATGGGCATCGCCGATTCGCTGGTCCGGGTATCGGTGGGCATCGAGGACCAGGAGGACCTGATCTCCGACTTCTCCCAGGCGCTCGCCACGGCCTGAGACGCTGGCGCATAATCGCCGCTGATCGTCGTTGGCACGAGGAGAAGGTGATGGGCAATCGCGACAAGCAGCGCAAGGAACCGAAGAAGCCCAAGCAGCCGAAGAAGCCGGAGCCCAGGCTCGTCGCCTGAGCCGTCGCTCACGGCCGGGCCGGCGGCCCGGCCGCTCGCCGAGCGGTCAGTCGTCGCCCGAGGCCTTGGGCGCGAGGCGCGCGAGCCCGCGCTGCAAGCCGATGAGCAGGGGCATCCAGCCGACCCAGCGCACGAAGTCGACCAGGCTCTCGTCCCATTCCCACGCGCCGGCAGGGTCGAGCCCGGCGGAGAGGCGTTCGTCGAGCCAGCCCCAGCCGGCGAGCCATGCCGCGAGCAGCAGCAGCGCGCCGGCCTGCAGGCGATGCCGCGGCGACAGCGCGCGGAACAGCGGCGCACCCACCAGTCCGCCGACGATGGCGACGTAGAGCAGCAGGCGCAGCGGCGGCTGCGCGGCGATGCGGGCGGCCAGCAGCGGCTCGCTCGCGATCATCTTCGCGGCCGTGAAGCCCAGCACACCGGCGCCCAGCCACAGGATCGCCGGATAGCGCTCGACCCATTTCAGCACCAGCCTCGAGCCCCAGATGACGATCGGGATCGACACCGCGAGTCCGATCACCACCAGCGTGAACGAGCCATGCGCGGCCCCTCCGACGGCCAGCACGTTGTCCACGCCCATCACGGCGTCGGCGACGATGATCGTCTGGACGGCCCCACGCACCGAGTCCCTGGCCGCCACCGAGTCGTGGCCGATGTCCCCGCCGCGAGTCAGTTTCCAGCCGATGTAGACCAGCGCGATGCCGCCGATCAGGAGGAAGCCGGGGATCTTCAGCAGCCAGACGACCACCGCCGTCAGCAGCGCGCGCACGATGATCGCGCCGGCGGTGCCCCACAGGATGACGCGCTGCTGCATCGCGGCCGGCACGTTGCGCGCGGCGAGCCCGATGACGATCGCGTTGTCGCCGGCGAGGATCAGGTCGATGACGATGATCGACGCCAGCGCCGAGAACCATGCGGCGGAGAACAGCTCGGGACTCATGCGTCGATCTCCCGGTTGCGGACACCCGCCTCGTCGACCTCGAGATAGTGGCCGCGGTCGTCCCAATCGGCAAGCACGATGCGCTCGCAGGGCCTGCCGTCGACGGTGAGCGCATGCCGCGCCGGGCGGTGCGTGTGGCCGTGGACGATGCGCGCCACCCGATGCATCCGGAACGCGCCCTCGATCGCCCCGGCGTTCACGTCGAGGATGGCATCGGGCTTGCGCGAGGTCTCGCTGCGGCTCCGGCGGCGCATCCACGCCGCGATCCAGCGCCGCAACCGGTAGGGCAGGCGCAGCAGGCGGCGCTGGCGGGCCGGATCGCGCGACCACGCGCGCCAGCGCTGGTAATCGAGGTCATCGGTGCAGAACTCGTCGCCGTGCGACAGCAGCGTCGGCGTGCCGTAGAGGTCGACGACCGTCTGCTC
>JBLMVY010000257.1:0-3706 GCA_050256935.1 Candidatus Levyibacteriota bacterium
GCGCTGCCACTGCTTCCGCTGCGCCTGTACTGGCGCGCGCGCAGGGAGCCCGGCTATGGCGAGCATGTCGGCGAGCGCTTCGGGCGCTATGTGGCTGTGCCGCCACGCAGGAACGGCGGCAGGCTGGTCTGGATCCACGCGGTGTCGGTCGGCGAGACCCGTGCGATCGCGCCGCTGGTCGAGCGCCTGCGCGCCTGCGACCCGGCGCCGTCGATCCTGCTGACGCACATGACGGCCACCGGCCGCGAGACCGGTCGCGCCCTGTTCGGCGACGCGGTCACCCAGGCATGGCTGCCCTACGACATCCCCTTCGCCGTGCGCCGCTTCCTCGCGCGCTTCCGGCCGGACGCCGGCCTGCTCGCCGAGACCGAGCTGTGGCCCAACCTCGCCGCCGCCGCAACGCGCGCGGGCGTTCCGCTCTATCTCGTCAACGCGAGGCTTTCGGAGCGGTCGGCGCGAGGCTACGCGAGGATCGGCGCGCTGTCGCGGCCGCTGCTCGCTTCCCTGGCCGGCGTCGCCGCGCAGTCGGACGCCGATGCGACCCGGCTGCGCGCCCTCGGGGCGCGCGAGGTGGCGGTCACCGGCAATCTCAAGTTCGACGTGCCGGTGCCGGCGGCCATGCTCGAGCGCGGGCGCGAGCTTCGTTCAGCCATCGGCGACGACCGTCCGGTGCTCGTCGCCGCGTCGACCCGCGACGGCGAGGAAGCGCTGGTCCTCGACGCCCTGTCGCGCAACGGCGCGCTGCTCCCGGCGGGCGCGCTGGTGATCATCGTCCCGCGCCATCCCCAGCGCTTCGATGCGGTCGCAGCCTTGCTGCGCGAGCGTGCGATCGCCAGCGCGCGGCGCAGCGACCGGGCAGCGGTTCCGCGGGATGCGCGGGTGCTCCTGGGCGACTCGATGGGCGAGATGTTCGCGTACTACGCGGCGGCCGACGTCGCTTTCGTCGGCGGCAGCCTGCTGCCGCTGGGCGGCCAGAACCTGATCGAGCCCATCGCCGCCGGCACGCCGACGCTGATCGGTCCGCACACCTTCAATTTCGCCCAGGCGAGCGAAGCCGCGGTCGCCGCGGGCGCGGCGCGCCGCGTGCACGACGCCGACGACATGCTCGCGGTCGCCGGCAGGCTGCTGGCCGATGCCGACGCGCGCCGGAGGATGCGCGCGAATGCCGTCGCGTTCCTGGCGGCCCATCGCGGCGCGGCCGATCGTCTGTGGGCGTGGCTCGCGCCGAGGATCGGTGTGGGCGGCCCTGCGTCAGCCCTGCAGCCGCCGGTTGATCGCCTGGATGTCGTCGATCGAGAGCGTGCCGACCGCTGACTTGAGGCGCAGGACGCCGATCAGGTAGTTGAAGTAGGCCTGCGCGAGGTCGCGCCGCCGCTGGAACAGGCTCTGCTGGGTGTTTAGGACGTCGAGGTTGGTGCGCACGCCGACCTCCTGCCCGGTCTTGTTCGATTCGTAGGCGGTCTGCGCGGACACCAGCGCCTGCTGGAACGCCTTGATCGACGCGACGGCGCTGGTGACGCCGGTGAACCCGATCTGCGCATTCGACAGTGCATTGCGCCGCGCGAGCTCGAGGCTCTGCCTTGCGCTGTCCTGCTGCGCGATCGCCTGCCTGACCCGGGAATCGACGAATCCGCCCTGGTAGATGGGAACGTTGAGGGCGAGACCGATGGTCCCCTGGCGCGAATTGCTGTCGACGCCGATCTGCACGGTGCCGTTCGAGCCCTGCACGTTGTAGCTGCCGACGAGGTCCAGCGTCGGCAGGTGCCCTGCGCGCTGGCGGTCGACCTCCAGGGTCGCGATGTCGCTGTTGTATTGCGCGATCTTCACGCCGATGTTGTCGGTCAGCGCCTGCTGGACCCAGTAGTCCAGCGAATCCGGCGTAGGCAGCGACGGCTCGAACGTCGTCCCCAGCCGCTTGAGCTCGGGCGGGTTGCGGCCGATGATCGCGCGCAGCGCCGTGCGCCTGTTCTCGAGGTCGTTCCTCGCCGCGATCTCCTGGGCGACGATCGAGTCGTAGGCGGCCTGCGCTTCGTTGGTGTCGGTGATGGTGGCGACGCCGACCTCGAAGTTGCGCTTGGCCTGCGCGAGCTGCTCGGACACGGCGGCCTTCTGGCTCTCGGCGAGCTCGACGTTGAACTGCGCGAGCAGGATGTCGAAGTACGCGACGGCGACGCGCAGCATCAGGTCCTGCTGCGCTGCGGCGAGCGTGTAATCGGACTGCTCGACCTGCTTCTTGGCCTCGGACAGGGCGACCGTGTTCGCATACCGGTAGAGCGGCTGCGCCACCGATACGGTCAGGGCGCCGAACCAGAAGTCGCGCCGCACGTCGACGTGCGGATCGCTGTGGATCGACGCGTCGTAGTTGTTGGCGTTCACCGCACCCGCCACGTTGACGTTCGGCAGCAGCGCCGACCTCGCCTGGGGCACCGCCTCCTTGGTCGCCTCGAAGTTCGCGCGCGCCGCGGCCAGCGCCGGGTCGTTGCGCTCGGCTTCCTGGTAGATCTGCAGCAGGTCATCGGCGGAGACGGGCGCGCAGTGCAAGGCCGACACGGCAAGCGATGCGGCAACGGCGAGTGACAGTCTGTTCATCGAAAGGACTCGGCAATGGGTTGGGCGTCGTCGGGGTCGCGGCGCAGGGTCGGGGCGCGCCGCCGCTTCAGAATTCGAACCGTGCCGGCGCCTGCGCGTTGGAGAGCGGCGCCACGACGGTCTCGAACAGGTCGACGGCGACCTGCGAGCCCGGCGCGTTCCGGCGCACCAGGCGGGCCTTCATCGCGGGCTCCTCGCCCACGACCGCGAAGAGCCTGCCACCGGGCACGAGCTGCGCGAGGAAGCGTTCCGGAAGCACCGGGGTCGATCCGGTGAGCACGATCACGTCGTAGCTGTCGTTGCCGTAGCCGCGGGCGCCGTCGCCGACCTCGACCCGCGCGTTGGCGTGCCCCATGCGCGCGAGCTTCGCCCGGGCATCGGCGGCGAGCGTCGGGTCGATCTCGACGCTGGTCACCTCGGCGGCCGAGCTCGCGAGGAGCGCGCAGAAATAGCCGCTGCCGGTGCCGATCTCGAGGACGCGATCCGACTTGGCGAGCGCGAGCTCCTGCAGCACCCGCGCCTCCATCTTCGGCGTCCACATCCTCGCGTGCGCCGAAAGCGGAAGCTCCAGATCGGCGAATGCCAGCGCGCGGTAGGCAGAGGGCACGAAATCCTCGCGCCTGACCTTGAACAGCAGGTCGAGGACGCGCTGGTCGAGCACCTCCCAGGGCCGGATCTGCTGCTCGATCATGTTGTGGCGCGCCAGCTCGTAATCGAAAGCCTTCATGCCCCTTCCTTCGTGCCGGTTGCCCGGCTCCAAGCGATTCCGCAGTGCGCCACCGGCCGCCCCCGCGCCGGCGGTCGTGGCACACAGGCCGACCGCGCAAATGACCGCGGGTCATTATAGCAAAAGCCGCCCCCTGCATCGGATGCGCGATCCCCCCGTCCGGGATTCAGCGCCGCCGGCGCGCCCATCAATCGAGCGTCCGGCGATACCTGAGCAGCGCGAGGGCCGCCACGGCCGCCAGGAACGCGGCCAGCGGCCACAGATGCGGAACGACCTGCTGCGCGTCGTTGCCCTTGAGGAGCACGCCGCGGACGATGCGCAGGAAGTGGGTCAGCGGGAACACCTCGCCCAGCCACTGCGCCCATCGGGGCATGCCCCGGAACGGGAACA
>JBLMVY010000258.1:0-16802 GCA_050256935.1 Candidatus Levyibacteriota bacterium
CCTCAGGCTGTTGAGCGTGTAGTCGCGCGCGATCGCCGGCGCGCTGCCGAGGAGGGCGGCGGCGAGCGCGAATGCGCAAAGGGGCGTGAACGGTCGTTGCATCGGTTACCTCCGCGAAGGGTTCGATTGTACCTTTCGCCGAGCGGGTCGAGACCGCCGCACAGGCGGCGGGCGCCCGACGCCGACGCGGCTGCCAGCGGCCACCGGCCGCCGATGGGCGTCGGCTGCCGGGCGCTCAGCCCCCCTTAAGCTTCGCGCCTTAGAATCCGGCGTTGCACAACACGCCGCGAAACGGCGGGGGAGAGCGACGCCATGCGCATCCTGCTGGTCGAGGACGACCCGATGATCGCCAGGACGCTGCAGCAGGCGCTCACGCAGGACGGCTATGCCGTCGACCGCGTCGGCGACGGCGAGGCGGCGAGGCTCGCGCTCGACGCCGCAGGGGACGCCTATGCGCTGGTGCTGCTGGACCTCGGGCTGCCGCGCAAGAGCGGCCTCGACCTGCTGCGCGAGCTGCGCCGCGCGGGCAATCGCGTGCGCGTGCTGATCGTCACCGCACGCGATGCCGTCGCCGACCGGGTGGCGGGCCTCGATGCCGGCGCCGACGACTACATGACCAAGCCTTTCAGCCTCGACGAGCTGACGGCGCGGATGCGCGCGCTGCTGCGCCGCGACGTCGGCCGCGAGGACAACCTGCTGCGGCACGGCAACCTGACGCTCGACACCGTCACGCGCATCGTGACGCAGGACGGTCGCGCGGTCGACGTGTCCACGCGCGAGTTCGCCTTGCTGGTCGCGCTGCTCGAGCGCCCTGGCGCAGCGCTGTCCAAGGCGCAGCTCGAGGAGCGCATCTACCGCTGGGGCGAGGAAGTCGAGAGCAACGCGATCGAGGTGCACGTGCACAACCTGCGCAAGAAGCTCGGGGCCGACGCGATCAGGACGCTGCGCGGCGTCGGCTACGCGCTCGGCTGAGGTCCGCGCCGATGAGCTCCATCCGCCGCACGCTCCTGGTCTGGCTGCTCGTCGGTCTCGCCGTCATCGGGCTGGCCGCAAGCGCCGCCACCTACGTGGCCGCGCGCCGCGAGATCGGGTCGCTGCTCGACCTGCAGCTGAAGCAGCTCGCCTATTCGACGCGCATGGACGACCTGCTGCGCGGGCAGCGCCCGGGGTTCGACACGCCGGATGTCCCGCGCGGCGCCGGCATCACCGAGCTGGTGACGCAGATCTGGGACCGTGACGGCGTGCTCGTCTACTGGACGCGGCCGGGCATGGGCCTGCCCGTGCCGGCGCGGGAAGGCTACTCGACCGTCAGCCGCAACGGCCGCGACTGGCGCGTCTACACGATGGTCCACGGAACGCACGCGCTGCAGATCGCGCAGCCGCAGGACGAGCGCGACAGGCTCGCCACCCAGACCGCGCTGCGCACCCTGCTTCCCTTCGCGGCGCTGATGCCGGTGTTCGGCGTCATGATGTGGCTGGGGGTCGGCCACGGGCTGCGTCCGCTCGAGGCGATGTCGCGCGCCGTCGGCAAGCGGCGCCCCGATGCGCTGGCGCCGATCGCGGAAACGGGATTGCCCGAGGAGCTTAGGCCGCTGGGCGAGAGCCTCAACGGCCTGCTCGCCCGCCTGTCCGATGCGCTGTCCGCGCAACGACGCTTCACCGCCGATGCCGCCCACGAACTGCGCACGCCGCTGGCCGCGCTCAAGCTGCAGCTCGACCTGGCGCGGCGCAACGGCGCGACTCAGGGCGCGGCCGCGTCGCTGGACGACCTCGATGCGGCCGTGGACCGGGCCTCCCACCTCGTCGAGCAGCTGATGACCCTTGCGCGCGTCGAGCCGGAGGCGCTGGCGATGCAGCAGACCCGCTGCGACCTGGTCGCCATCGCGCGCGACGCGATCGTCGCGCGCGCGGCGCTGGCGGCGCAGAAAGGGATCGACCTCGGGCTCGCCCACGCGGAGCCCGCGAGCGTCGACGGCGACGAGGCGAGCCTCGCGATCCTGCTGTCCAACCTCCTCGACAACGCGCTGCGCTACACGCCGTCCGGCGGGCGCATCGACGTCACGGTGCGCAACGACGCGGGCGCACCCGTGCTCACCGTCGCCGACAACGGCCCCGGCATCCCTGCCGCGGACCGCGAGCGCGTGTTCGACCGGTTCTACCGTGGCGCAGGCAGCGAGGAGCCCGGAAGCGGGCTGGGGTTGTCGATCGTCAAGCGCATTGCCGACGCGCACGGCGCGAGCGTCTCGCTCGACGCGCCGGCCGCGGGAACCGGCCTCGTCGCCAGCGTGCGCTTCGCCGCTGCGCAGGCATCCTGAGGCCGGCAGGCCCGGCGCGCCGCGTTAAGGTGGTGTTAAGCGGACGCGCCTAGAGTCGATGCTGCAGACCCCGCTTTCTTCGGGTCCCACCGACTCCAAGGAGATGCACGATGAAGATGAAACAGCTCACGGTCGCGCTCGTGGCGGCGGGCTTCGGCCTCGCGCTGGGCGCCGGATACAACCGGCTCGACACCCACGTCCTCGGACTGGCGAACGCTGCGGTGACGCCGCCCGCAGCCGTCGCGCCCGTCGCGTCCACCGCGGCGGCGCGCCTGCCGGACTTCACCGCCCTGGTCGATCGCGTCGGCCCCGCGGTCGTCAACATCAGCACGGTCGGGACGACCAAGACCACCGGTTTCGGGGAGGATTTCGGTCCCGACAATCCGTTCAACGAGTTCTTCAAGCGTTTCGGCGGCCCGGGCTTCCAGGTGCAGCCCCGCGTCGTGCCGATGCGCGGTGAAGGCTCCGGATTCATCGTCAGCCCCGACGGCTACATCGTGACCAACGCCCACGTCGTCGACGGCGCGAACCAGGTCACCGTCAAGCTGACCGACCGGCGCGAATTCACCGCCAAGGTCGTGGGCACCGACAAGCGCACCGACATCGCGCTGCTCAAGATCGCGGCAACGGACCTGCCGGCGGTCGACCTCTCCAACCCGCCCAGCGTGAAACCGGGTCAATGGGTGATCGCGATCGGCTCGCCTTTCGGCTTCGAGAACAGCGTGTCGGCGGGCATCGTCAGCGGCGTGCATCGCGCCCTGCCCGGCGGCCAGATGACGCCGTTCATCCAGACCGACGTCGCGGTCAACCCCGGCAATTCGGGCGGACCGCTGGTGAACGCCGCAGGCCAGGTCGTCGGCGTGAACTCGCAGATCTACAGCCGCTCGGGCGGCTTCATGGGGCTGTCGTTCGCGATTCCGGCGAAGGTCGCGGAGAACGTCGCGCAGCAGCTCAAGGCCCACGGCAAGGTGAACCACGGGCGCCTGGGCATCGGCATCCAGGGACTCGACCAGTCGCTGGCGCAGAGCTTCGGGCTTCCGGACTCCGACGGCGCGCTGGTCGGCAACGTCGAGAAAGGCAGCCCGGCCGCCAAGGCGGGGTTCAAGACCGGTGACATCGTCCGCAAGATCGACGGCGTCGCGGTCACCGACAGCACCGACGTGACCAGCCGCATCGGCAACATGGCGCCGGGGACGAAGATCAACGTCGAGATCTGGCGCGACAGGAAGCCGATGACGCTGACCGCGACCGTCGGGTCCTGGGGCGACAACGAGAAGGTGGCGAGCGCCGGCTCGGGCGATGCGAGCCAGGGCAACAAGCTCGGCGTGGCCGTGCGCGCGCTGACGCCCGACGAGAAGCGCGAAGTGGGACACGACGGGCTCGTCGTCGAGGACGCGAGCGGACCCGCGGCCGAAGCCGGCATCCAACCCGGCGACCTGATCGTGCGCGTCGGCTCGACCAAGGTGACGACGGTCGAGGGCCTGCGGCAGCAGATCGAGAAGGCGGGCAAGCACGTCGCGCTGCTGATCGAGCGCAACGGCCAGCAGATCTTCGTGCCGGTGAAGATCGGCTGATCGGCCCCGCCGGCGCCGCGCCGGCGGGAGCGCGAAGGCGCAACGGCCGCGGGGACATCCGCGGCCGTTCTCCTTTCATCGACCCGCGCCGCCTGGAGGGTCCGGCGTCGCGCCGCAGACCACCGCGCCTTCGACGGGCGTCAGCAGCCCCCGCGCACCCCGATGCGCCTGAGGATCGACTCCAGCGGGCACAGGCGCGTGAAGCTGCTCTGCAGCAGGTTGGCGCCGACGAAGGCGGTGAACCACAGCCAGTTCGCGCTCACGAACAGCGGGCTCCCCTGGACACCGAGGGCGAGGGAGAGCAGCACGAAGCTGCCGGCGAACATGCGGATCAGGCGGTTGGTGGTCATGGCAGGAAGTCTCCTTCAGGTCACGGATGGATGCCGCTCACCGGAACCGCTTCCGGTTGACGGCGTAGTAGAGAACCGGGATGACGACCAGCGTCAGCAGCGTCGACACCAGGATCCCGAAGATCAGTGCGATCGCGAGCCCGTTGAAGATCGGGTCGTCGAGGATGAACATGGCGCCGAGCATCGCGGCGAGGCCGGTCAGGGCGATCGGCTTGGCCCGCGCGGCGGCGGAATTGACGACCGCTTCCGCGAAGGGGATGCCGCGCTCGACCTGCAGGTTGATGAAGTCGACGAGCAGGATCGAGTTGCGCACGATGATGCCGGCCAGGGCTATCATGCCGATCATCGACGTCGCCGTGAACTGGGCATGCAGCAGCGCGTGCCCCGGCATCACGCCGATGATGGTCAGCGGGATCGGCGCCATGATGATCAGGGGCGTCATGTACGAACCGAACTGCGCGACGACCAGCAGGTAGATCAGGATCAGCCCGACTGCGTAGGCGATCCCCATGTCGCGGAAGGTTTCGTAGGTGACCTGCCACTCGCCGTCCCACTTGAGCGAGTAGGCGCGGAAGGGATCGGAGGGCTGGCGGATGAAATACTCGCCGAGCTTCCCGCCCTCGGGCAGCGACACGCCCGCGAGCAGCTTGCGCACGCCGAACATGCCGTAGAGCGGGCTGTCGATCTTCCCGGCGACGTCGGCGATCACGTACGACACCGGCAGCAGGTCCTTGTGGTAGCGGGTGAGGTCGCGCTCGACGCGGCGCGCCTGCACCACCTCGGACAGCGGGACCAGCGCGCCGCCCGCGCCGTGCACCTTCATCGCCAGCAGCTCGTCGAGCTTCGACTGCCTCTCCGCGGGGAGCGTGAGGCGCACCGGCACGCTGTATTTCGCCTGCCCGTCGCGCAGCATCGTGACGTCCTCGCCGTCGAGCGCCATGCGCATCGTCGCGACGATGTCCGCCGGGGACACGCCGAGCGCCGCAGCCCGCGTCTGGTCGACGTGGACGAGGATCTTGGGCGCGCTGGCCTCGATCGAGTCGTCGATGCCGACCATCCCCGGCTCGCGCGTGAACTGCTGGCGCACGAACTCCGCGACCTTGTGCCGCCCGGCCTCGTCGGGTCCGTAGATCTCGGCGACGATCGGCGACAGCACGGGGGGCCCCGGCGGAACCTCGACGACCTTGACCTTGGCGCCGAATTCCGCCGCGATCTTCTCGAGCTGCGGGCGCACGGCGGTCGCGATCTCGTGGCTCTGGCGATCGCGCTTGTGCTTGTCCACCAGGTTCACCTGCAGGTCGCCGTTCTCGGGAAGCTGCCGCAGGTAGTACTGACGGACGAGACCGTTGAAGTTGATCGGCGCCGCGGTTCCCGCGTAGCCCTCGTAATCGGTGACCTCGGGCACGGTCGCGATGTAGGCGCCCATCGCGTGCAGCACGGCGGCCGTGCCCTCGACCGGCGTGCCGGCAGGCATGTCGACGACGACCTGGAACTCGGACTTGTTGTCGAAAGGCAGCATCTTGAGGACCACCCACTCCACCAGCGCCAGCGCCATCGACAGCAGGATCGCGACGACGATGCCGGTCCACAGCAGGCGCCGGTTGCGCTGCCCCTTCTGCGGGTCGAGGAACGGCGTCAGCAGGCGGGCGAAGCCGCTCGAAAGCCGCGCATCGAGGCGCGACGGCCCGTGGGCGGCGTGCGCGGGTGCGGCGAGCTTCTGCGCCAGCCACGGCGTGACGACGAAGGCGATGGCGAGCGAGATCACCATGCCCATGCTGGCGTTGATCGGGATGGGACTCATGTACGGACCCATCAGCCCGGTGACGAAGGCCATCGGCAGCAGCGCCGCGATCACCGTCAGGGTCGCGAGGATCGTCGGTCCGCCAACCTCGTCGACGGCCTTGGGGATCAGCGAGGAGAGCGGCGTTCCGGGCTCGAGCCCGCGGTGCCGGTGGATGTTCTCCACGACGACGATCGCGTCGTCGACCAGGATGCCGATGGAGAAGATCAGCGCGAACAGCGACACCCGGTTGAGCGTGAAGCCCCAGGCCCAGGACGCGAACAGCGTCGCCGCGAGCGTCAGGATGACCGCCGCGCCGACGATCACCGCCTCGCGCCGGCCGAGCGTCGCGAACACCAGCGCGACGACCGACAACGTCGCGAAGATCAGCTTCTGGATGAGCTTGACGGCCTTGTCGTTCGCGGTCACGCCGTAGTTCCGCGTCACCGTCACGTGGACGCCGGAAGGGATGACCGTGTTCTGCAGTTCGCCGACGCGCTGGATCAGGCGGTCGGCGACGTCGACGGCGTTCTCGCCGGGCTTCTTGGTGACGGTCACCGTCACCGCCGGGAATTCGCCGGTGGCGTCGATGCCGACGGACTTCGCGGCGGGACCGGCGCCCAGCCAGACGTAGTGCGCAGGCGTCGGGGGCCCGTCGACGATGCGCGCGACGTCCGACAGGTACACCGGGTTCCCGTTCGATGCACCGACGACCAACGACGCCACGTCCTTCGCGTTCTGCAGGAACTGGCCGGTCTCGACCAGGATCGACTTGTTGTCGGCGTCCATGGTCCCCGACTGCCGGGCGGTGTTGGCCGATTGCAGCATCCGCTGCACGTCCGACGCCGCGAGCCCGTAGCCGGCGAGGCGCTCGGGATCGAGCAGGACGCGCAGCACGCGCCCGGGACCGCCGAGGGTCGTCACTTCGCGCGTGCCCGGAACGCGCTTCAGCTCGACCTCGATCGCGTGCGCGACGTGCTCGAGATCGTAGGCCCCGCGCGCCTGGTCGCGCGTCCACAGCGACAGCGAGACGATCGGAACGTCGTCGATGCCCTTGGGCTTGATCAGCGGCTCGCCGACGCCGAGCTGCGTGGGCAGCCAGTCCTTGTTCGACAGGATGGTGTCGTAGAGCCGAACCAGCGCGACGATCCGCGGGACGCCGACCTTGAACTGCGCGGTGACGATCGCCATCCCGGGCCGCGACACCGAGAACACGTGCTCGAGCCCCGGCATCTGCGAGATCACCTGCTCGGCAGGCGTGGCGACCAGCGTCTCGACGTCCTTGGCCGAGGCCCCCGGAAACGGGATCAGGACGTTCGCCATCGTGACGTCGATCTGCGGCTCCTCCTCGCGCGGCGTGACCAGCAGCGCGAAGCCGCCCAGCAGCAGAGCGATCAGCGCGATCAGCGGCGTCAGCCGTGACTCGAGGAAGAAGCGTGCGATGCGACCCGAGATGCCCATGAGGTGTCGGAAGCGATTCAGGACTTGAGCTTGACGATGCCGAGCGCCTTCATCACGTATTTCTCGTAGATGGGCTCGGAGGTGCCTTTCTTCATCTTGCGCATGAAGTACTTCTCGAACGCGACCTTCGCCAGGTGCACCCACTTGCCTTCGGCGAACCAGTTGACGTTGCGCGGCGGGATCTGCGGCAGCGCGACGAAGGCGACGCCGGTGTCCCCGAAATCGGCGAGGCAGATGGCGTTCCACGTCGCCTTGGCCGTCGGCTCCTTGCCGTCGAGCTGGTCGCGGATGTTCCGGACCGTCGCCGTCACCATCGACTCGATCATGTAGCCGGTCTTGGGCGCGCCGGTGGGGACCGGCGTCGCCTCGACCGGCGGGATGGCGACGCAGACGCCGACCGCGTAGACGTTCGTGTACCTGGGATTGCGCTGGTGCTCGTCGATCAGGATGAACCCGCGCGGGTTGACGAGACCCTCGATGCCGGCGACCGCGTCGATGCCCTTGAACGCCGGCAGGAGCATCGAGTACGCCGACGGCAGTTCGTGCTGCTTCTTCGGCTGCCCGTTCTCGTCGTGCTCGGTCACGTAGACCTTGTCGGCGTCGACCCTGGTCACCTTCGCGTTGCAGATCCACTTGATGTGGCGCTCGCGCAGGGCGGATTCGAGCAGCGATTTCGAGTCGCCGACGCCGCCCAGGCCCAGATGGCCGATGTAGGGCTCGGCGGTGACGAAGGTCATCGGCACGCGGTCGCGGATCTTCCGCCGCCGCAGGTCGGTGTCCATGATGAACGCGAACTCGTAGGCGGGTCCGAAGCAGGATGCGCCCTGGACCGCGCCGACGACGATCGGCCCGGGCCTGGACACGAAGCCTTCCCACGCCTCGCCTGCCGCGACCGCATGGTCGACGTGGCAGACCGACTGCGTGTGGCCCTGCGGCCCCGTTCCCTCGATCTCCTCGAACGCGAGCTTCGGCCCGGTCGCGATCGCCAGCACGTCGTAGTCGAGCATCGACCCGTCGCCGAGCTCGACCTGGTTGCGGTCGGGATGGACGCGCGCAGCGCCCGTGGCGTTGAACGCGATCCCGCGCCTCGCCAGGTACGGCTCGACCGGGAACTCGATCGCGCCGCGCTTGCGCCAGTTGACCGCGACCCAGGGATTCGACGGAACGAAGTGGAAGTTGGGATTGTTCGAGACGACGGTGATCCTGTCACCGGCGCGCAGCTTGTCCTTCATCTCGTAGGCGAGCGGCATCCCGCCGATGCCCGCGCCGAGTATCACGATATGCGCCATTGCCCTCTCCCCGAATCTGTGTCGTCGAACGCGACGCCGCGCGGACCCGCGCGATCGTCGACCACGCCGTGGCCGTCAGGAGCGCGGATTGCCGGCCGCGCTGTCCTCGATGCCGGTGCGCACCGGCTCGAGCGACACGCGATCACCCGCGTTGAGTCCCGCCAGGACCTCCACCAGGCCGTTGCCGGCAGGCTCGCCCAGGCGAACCTGGCGCAGCTGCGCCTTGCCGCCGGCGTCGAGCACGTAGACCGCCGTCACCTCGCTGCGGCGCAGCACCGCAGCCTCCGGAATCGTCAGCGCCTTCGCATGGCCGGTGACGATCGCCGCGCGCGCATACTGGCCGGGCAGGAGCCCCGCCGATTCCGGCAGGTCGAGGCGGACCTGGGTCGTGTGCGTCCGCACGTCGGCGACCGGAATCACCGTCACGTGCTGCGCGATCAGCGAGCGCTTGAGCGAGGGGATCTCGATGGCGATCGGCGCCGCGAGATCCGCGCGCGCGAGCACCGCCTGCGCCAGCGTCGCCGTGACCCGCAATGCCCGCGGGTCGAACACCGTGACCAGCGGCCGCCCCGGCGTCGCCATGTCCCCGACCTGGACGTCGGTCGACGCGACGACGCCGTCGTAGGGCGCGACGACGGTCGTGTAGCTCTTCGACGTCGCCGACACGCCGGCGTTGGCGATCGCCGCCGATGCCTGTGCCTGGGCCGCCAGGTATTGCGCCTGGGCCTGGTCGAGGGCCGCCTGACTGATGAATTTCTGCGCCGCGAGCTGCTTGCTGCGCTCGAATGCAGCCTTGGCATTCGTGAGATTCGCCTGCGCCTCCCGCACCTGGCTCTGGCTCGCGGCCTCGGCCTGCGCCGCGCTGCGCGGATCGATCTGCACCAGGAGCTGGCCGGCCTTGATCGTGTCGCCTGCCTTGACGTTCAGCGCGATGACGCGTCCCGCCACCTGCGCCGCGATCGTCGACTGGCGCACCGCCTCGACGACGCCTTCGGCGATCGCGCTGCGGTCGATGTCGCGGTAGGCCGCCGTGGCGCTCGCCACCGCGGCCTGCGGCGCGGGCCGGGCTGCGGCGGGCTTCTCCGCCTCGGGCGCCCCGACGGCCACGGACACGAGCACCGGCAGCGACAGGGCGAATGCGAAGGCGAGAGGAACGGGCCGGAGCAGGCGCCCGGCGATCGGCGAAGGACGAATCATCGATTTACCTGGTGCTGCCGGTCTTGATTCCGAGGATGCGATAGGCCGGGCACCAGCCCATGAGGCCGGTCAGCAGCGGAACGAAGCCGATCAGGGCCCACCAGCGATGCGGCCCTTCGATGAAGAAGAACAGGCCGAGGATCACCAGGCCGGCAACGATGCGCAGCCCACGGTCGACACCGCCAACATTCGCTTTCATCTCCGTCTCCCGGATCGGGTTGAAATGTGCGGGCAGCATAAGTCGCGGCGGCCGCGGGATCTGTGACCTGGATCACAAACCGCGAATCCGCAAGCCCGCCTGCGCGCCTGTAAAATGCGGCAGGCAGGCTTCCCTCCCGATGGCAGGCTCGCGGCGAACGCCCGCCCCCGGGCGCGGCGCCCCGCAGGGTCCGTCCGGGTCCCCTCCGCCTGCGCCCAGGGCGCAACAGCCCCCCAGACCGCGTTGACGACCCCCGCCCCCTCGCCGACCCCCGCCATCGCGCTGCGCAGGCTCT
This sequence comes from Candidatus Levyibacteriota bacterium, assembly GCA_050256935.1. Classification (GTDB taxonomy): domain Bacteria; phylum Pseudomonadota; class Gammaproteobacteria; order Burkholderiales; family Casimicrobiaceae; genus VBCG01. Next base: position 10,461 of record JBLMVY010000258.1, read on the forward strand.
TCCCCGCGCTTGCCGACGCAGCGCCCGCGACGCTCACCCGGATCATCGAGCACGGCATCCACCGCAAGGTCCCTGCCGGAACGATCCTGTTCGATGCGCACACGCCCTGCGGCGGCTTTCCGCTGGTGCTCTCCGGCACGGTGAAGGTGCTGCAGCGCTACCCCAACGGCCGCGAGATGCCGCTGTACCGGGTCAAGCCCGGCGAGAGCTGCCTGCTGTCGGGCAGCTGCCTGCTGGGCCACAGCGACTACACGGCGACCGGGATTGCCGAGACCGACGCCGAATTGCTGATCGTGCCGCCGGTGGATTTCCACGCGCTGATGGCGAGCGACGAGGTGTTCCGCAACCACGTGATGAGCCTCTTCGGCGAGCGGCTCGCGGCGCTGCTGTCGCTGGTCGAGGCGATCGCCTACCAGAAGCTGGACCAGCGCCTCGCCGCGCTGCTGCTCTCCAAGGGGGACTCGGTGCGCGCGACGCACCAGTCGCTCGCCGACGAGCTCGGCAGCGTCCGGGAGATCGTCAGCAGGCTGCTGCGGGCCTTCGAAGACAAGGGCTGGGTCGACCTCGCGCGGGAACGGATCCGCATCACCGACCGCGAGGCCCTCGCGGCCCTGACGCGGGCATGAGGGCAGGCCCGCGGACCCCGGGCTGCGCCGGGACCGCGTCCACCGTACCAGGCGAGTGACCGGGATCGCCCGCGGCGAGGCGCTTCACTTCACAGTGACGCGAGCACCCGCTGCAGGCGCGCGCGAACCTCGCCCGCGAGAGTCTCGATCTCCGGACGCCCGGTGAGCTGCAGCACCGACGCGGGGTCCATGATCTCGACGATCGTCTTGCCCGCCGCGTCCTGGCGCACGACGACGTTGCAGGGAAGCAGCGCGCCGATCTCCGGCTCGGCCTCGATGGCGCGATGCGCCAGCTGCGGATTGCAGGCGCCGAGGATCCTGTAGGGCGGCATGTCCTTGCCGAGTCTCTTCTTGAGCGTCGCGGCGACATCGATCTCCGTCAGGACGCCGAAGCCCTCGGCCGCGAGCGACTCCGTGGTCTTGCGGATCGCCTCGTCCTGCGACATGGCGACCGTCTTGCCGAATGCATAGCGTGCGGGCATCGGTTGCTCCGTGGGATTGGCCGCGCGTATCGCGCTAGTCGTCGTCGCCCTCGTCCATCCACCACGGGGCCGACTCGCGAAGACGCTCGCGCTGCTCCTTGGTCAGCACTGCCCGCATCTGGTTGCCCGCCTCGACGCGAGCCTTGATCATCGTGCGGCGCAGGTCGTCGACCTTCTTCTGCTGGTCGGCAATCGCATTGGGATCCGGGGAATCGGCCATGTAGAGCTTGCGCAGCTTGAACTGCTCCGCCTGCATCTGGCCCCGGGTGTCCCAGGTCTTGCGGCGCATGTCCTCGTGGATGGCGGCGATCCTCTCTTCCTGATCGGTGCTCAGTCCGAGTTGCGCCAATCCACCGCCGGGACCACGCCCCCAGCCCGGCCCGCCGCCCCAGCCGTACATCATGCCGGGACCACCGCCCCAGCCCCACATGTGACCCGGACCCGCGCCCTGGCCGTACATCATGCCTGGGCCACCGCCATATCCACCACCGTAGCCGCCGCAGCCACCACGCCCCGGGCCGCCGCCGTATCCGCCACCATAGCCGCGCATCATGCCGGGGCCCGGTCCCGCTCCCGGGCCCGGACCGGCGCCGGGTCCGCTGGCGGGTTGCGCGAGAACTACGGCTGAAACAAGGGTCATTCCCATGGCGACGACTGCCTTGGTCAAGGTGCTTCGCTTCATCGTCGATCTCCGCGTTCGGGTTTGCAAAGGTGTCCGCCCGGAAGGTAGTCCCGGCTCGCGCGACGTCGGTTGACCTGCATCAACCGGCGTGCTCAAAATGCAGCCGTGCGGGCTGCGGCGCTCCGCCCACGGGCTTGATCGACGTCAACTCCCGGGTGCACGCCGGTGCGACAATCGACACGGAATGGACACCATGACGCTACTCGAGTTCGCCCGTGGACCGATGCTGGACGTTGCCATTGCGGTGTTCGTGCTCGGCATCGTCTGGCGGCTGCTCCACCTGTTCCTGCGGCCGTCGAAGGACGATTTGTCGGAGCCGCGCAGCACGGCGGTCGCGCGCGGGGCGCTCGCGGCGATCGTCTCCAGGATGTGGCACCACAAGACGTTCCGCGAACGCACTCTCGCCGGGACGCTCAACGCCTACGCCTATCACATCGGGCTCGCGATCGTCTTCTTCGGCTTCCTGCCCCACATCCAGTTCATCGAGCGGCTCACCGGGCTCCATTGGCCGGCGGTTCCCGGATGGCTGTTCGCCACCGCCGCAGCGGCGGTGTTCGTCGGCCTCGGCTACGCGCTGATGATCCGGCTGACCTCGCCGGTGCTGCGCCTGCTCTCGGGCTTCGACGACTACGCGAGCTGGATCGTCACCATCCTGCCGATGTTCACCGGCATGGCGGCGCTTTCGCTCCCGCTCGACTCGGCGTATCCGGCGCAGCCCCTGTCCCCGGTGCCGCTGGCGATCCACCTGCTGTCGGTGGAATTGCTGCTGATCTGGCTGCCGTTCGGCAAGCTTTCGCACGCGTTCATGGTCTTCGTCTCCCGCGGGATGACGGGCGCCGCCTTCGCGCGCAAGGGAGCGAGCCTGTGACCGGGGCATGCGTGGAGGCCTTTCGATGAGCGACGCCGATCTCACCCATCCGCTCGACCTCGAGAGCCCGCGGCTGTCGGTCGAGAAGCCCGCGGTCCGCTACGACGTGCAGGGGGATCGCTCCGATTCCGACCGCCTCGCTGCCGCGATGACGGCGTTCACCCGTGACTTCGGCCGCAATGCGGCGGCGTGGCTCGAGTCGTGCATCCATTGCGGCAACTGCGCGGAAGCCTGCCATTTCTACCTGACGACCGGCGACCCGAAATACACGCCGATCTGGAAGCTCGAGCCGTTCAAGCGCGCCTACAAGCGCGAAGCGGGCCCGTTCGCCTGGCTCTACCGGGCGGTGGGCGCTAAATCGAAGGTGACGGTCGCCGAGCTCGAGGAATGGCAGGAGCTGATCTACGATGCCTGCACGATGTGCGGGCGCTGCACGATGGTCTGCCCGATGGGCATCGACATCGCGAGCCTGGTCGGCCTCGCCCGGCACGGGATGGCGCAGGCCGGGCTGGTGCCGCACGAGCTGTGGGCGGTCTCCGAGCGCGCCGCCCGCGAGGGAAGCCCGCTCGGCGCGACGCCCAAGGTCCTGAAGGAACGCCTGGAATGGCTCGCCGACGACAACGAGGTCGACATCCACGTCGACCTGCCGCAGGCCGACGTGCTGGTCACGTTCTCGTCGATCGAGATCATGAAGTACCCGCAGTCGCTGGTCGCCACCGCGCGGGTGATGAATCACGCCGGCTACACGTGGACGATCTCGACCGCCGGCTACGAGGCGACCAACTTCGGCATGCTCGCGGGCAACGCCGAGTGGCAGAAGCGCATGACGATGAAGATGATCGACGCGGCGATCGCCTGCAAGGCGAAGATCGTCGTGCTGCCGGAATGCGGGCATGCCTATTCCGCGATGCGCTGGCAAGGCGCCAACATGCTCGGCCGCGCGCTTCCGTTCAAGGTCCTGCACATTTCCGAGTTCCTCGCCGAGAACATCGCCAGCGGCAGGATCGCGGTGACCGCCGCCGGCAAGTCGGCGGCTTTCCACGACCCCTGCCAGGTGTCCCGGCGCGGCGGCGCGACCCAGGCCCCGCGCGACGTGCTGAAGGCGCTGGGCGTCGAGCTCCGGGAGACGAAGGATTCCGGCAACCTCAACTTCTGCTGCGGCGGCGGAGGCGGCGTGATCGCCAACCATCGCGCCGACGAGATCCGGTACAAGGCCTTCGGCATCAAGATGGCGCAGATGGACGCCACCGGCGCCGACGAGATGGTGACCAGTTGCAGCAACTGCCGGCAGAGCTTCGACGACGGCCAGGCCCATTTCGGCTGGAACCGGAAGATGGGCAGCCTGCTCGAGCTCGTCGCCGACCACCTCGCGGCGCCCAAGCGTGCCGGCGGGCCCGCCCGCTAGGGCGGGTCGGGCGTTGGTTCGGTCGCCCCGGCAGCAGGGGCTTGACCCCCGGAGCAATATATTAGACATTGCTAATATCCCGTTTCGGCCCGACGCGAAGGCGGTTGCAGCCGCCTCCGCACGCCACTTTCACGCTTTCATTGCCCATCGACAGATCCGGACGACCCGGAGGAGGACACCGACATGGATTTCGACAAGGAACTCGACGCCCGCGGCCTCAATTGCCCGCTGCCCATCCTTCGCGCCAAGAAGGCTCTCGGCGAAATGACCAGCGGCCAGGTGCTGCGCATCGTCGCCACCGACCCGGGCTCGGTCAAGGATTTCGAGGCGTTCTCCAAGCAGACCGGCAACCCCCTGCTCGAGAGCTCGTCGGCGAACAAGGAATTCACCTTCTTCTTCAAGAAGAAGTGACGTTGCGCCGCGGGTGACCACGGTGAGCCGCCACGCCGGGGCCGGCGCGAGCGTCCGACAACCCACCCAGCGCCACGCGGATCGCAGTGCCGGGCCGGCGCCATCGCGGCGGCGGGCGGTGTTCGTCGGCCACGACGTCTATCGGCGGCGGGCCTACGGAACGATGCATCCGCTGGCGATCCCGCGCGTGGAAGCGGTCGTCGACCTCTGCAATGCGCTGGGCTGGTTCGACGAGGGCGAGTACCGGACGAGCCCCTGCGCGACCGAGGCCGAGCTCGCGTGGTTTCACGATCCCGCGTACGTCGCCGCGCTGCGCCAGGCGACCGAGTCGGGCGCCGTCGACATGGCGACCCGCCAGCGCCATGGCATCGGCACGATGGAGAATCCGCTGTTTCCCGGCGTCTTCGAGCGCGCGTCGACCAGCGTCGGCGGCTCGATCCGTGCCGCGGAGCTCGCGCTCGACGGCCATGTCGCCTTCCATCCTGCGGGAGGCACGCACCACGGCCGTCCCGACCGCGCCAGCGGGTTCTGCTATTTCAACGACCCGGTGTTCGCGATCCTGCGCCTGCTCAAGGCGGGGATCGAGCGCATCGTCTATGTCGATCTCGACGCCCACCACGGCGACGGCGTGCAGGACGCCTTGGCAGGAGATCCGCGCGTGCGCACGCTGTCGCTCCACGAGTCGGGGCGCTGGCCGCACACCGGCAAGGTTTCGGATACCGGCGAGGGCCGCGCCTGCAACCTGCCGGTTCCCACCGGATGCAGCGACGACGAGCTCGTGCTTCTGCTCGACGACGTGATCCTGCCGCTGGTGTCGCGGGCCCGGCCCGAGGCGGTCGTTCTCACCTGCGGCGGCGACGCGCTGGCCGACGATCCGCTGACCAGGATGGCGCTGACCAACGTCGCGCTGTGGAACGGCATCGAGCGCATCGTCGCGCTCGCGCCGCATGCGGTGGTGCTGGGCGGTGGCGGCTACAATCCGTGGACGCTGACGCGATACTGGACGGGGTTGTGGGGCCGGCTTTCCGGGCGCACGATCCCCCAATCCCTGCCGCCGGCAGCGAGCGAGATCCTGGCGCGCCTGCACTGCGACCTGATCGACGACGAGGACGTGCGTCCGCAGTGGCTGACCACCCTCGCCGACGCACAGGCGACGACCCCGGTGCGCGCCGAGGTCCTTGCTCTGCGCGACGAGGCGCTGGCCCGGGTCGACGAGCGCCGGTGGCAAGGCATCGCCGCCGCGCCCGCAGCGGACGGCGCCGCGGCGAGTCCCGCACCGGGTGGATCCGCGGCATCGAACGCGGCCACGGAAGCCAAGACCCTGCTGGAGGAGGTTCCACGATGAGCTGGCTCGAATCCCTTGCGGCCGTCGAAGAGCTCGAGGATGCCGAGCTCGACGCCGACCTGATCGCCGACTTCGAGCGCGCGCGCGACTTCGTGCTCGGCCGCGAGATCCGCTTCTCGACACCGACGTTCAAGGCGTACTCGAGCTGCGACCTCGAAGGCTGCGGCAAGAACGCCTTTCCGGCGTTCTCGGTGACGGCAGGCGGCTGCGCACTCGATTGCGACCATTGCCAGGCGAAGATCCTCGAGCCGATGATCCCCGCGACCAACCCCGCGATCCTCGATCGCAAGGTGCGCGAGATGGTCGAAAGCCAGGACCTGCAGGGCTTCCTGCTGTCGGGGGGCTCGAACAAGCGCAACGAGATCGCCTACGAGCGCTATTTCCCGGTGATCGAGCGGCTGAAGCGCGACCACCCGCACCTCAAGATCGCGATCCATTCGGCGCTGCTGTCCGCCGACCGCGCCAAGGGCATGGAGGCCGCGGGCGTCGACACGGCGATGATGGATGTCATCGGCGCGCAGGA
>JBLMVY010000259.1:0-2540 GCA_050256935.1 Candidatus Levyibacteriota bacterium
AACGCATTCATAGGGCTTGCGGATCCGGCGGTACTCGAGGCCGCGGCGGGCGCCCCCGCGCAGCGGCCTGCGGGCGGCGCGCCGATGCCGCTCCTGGGCGTGCCGGTCGCGGTCAAGGACCTGATGCAGGTCGCCGGCTTCCCGAGGACCAACGGCACGGGTGCACCGGCATCGGCGCCGGCGACGCACGACGCCCCGGCGGTCGCCCGCCTGCGCGAGGCGGGGGCGCTGGTCGTGGGCACGACCAACCTGCACGAGTTCGCCTATGGCATCACCAGCGAGAACCCGCATCACGGGTTCGTCGGCAACCCGCGCGCCCCGGGGCACATGCCCGGCGGTTCGAGCGGCGGCTCGGCCGCCGCGGTCGCCGCGGGCATCGTGCGGCTTGCGGTCGGCACCGACACCGCGGGGTCGATACGCATCCCGGCCGCATGCTGCGGCATCGTCGGCTTCAAGCCGACCTGGAACGCCGTTCCCTGCGACGGCGTCCAGCCGCTGGGCGCGAGTCTCGATCACGTCGGGCCGCTCGCCGCGAGCGTCGCCGACGCCGCCCTCGGCTACGCGATCATGGCCGGCCAGCCTGCGCGCACCGCGGATGGCGCAGCGCTTTCCGGAATGCGCATCGGGGTGCCGCGCAGGCATTTCTTCGAGCCGCTGGCGCCGGATGTCAGGCGCAGCGTCGATGCGGCGATCGCGGCGATGCGCGCCGACGGCGCGAGGGTCGTCGACGTCGACGTGGCCGGCATCGGGCACGCCGCGGCGCTGCAGTTCGCGACGCTGTGCAGCGAGGCGACCGATGCGCTGTGGCGGCAGCTGCTCGATCGGCCGGAGTCGCTGGGCGCGGACGTTCGCGTGCGTCTGGAGATCGGCCAGTTCCTGCCGGCCACCTGGTACGTGCGGGCGCAACGGGGCCGCGCCGAGCTCGCCGCCGCATTCGACGACGCGATGCGCGAGGTCGACGTCCTGGTCACGCCGACGCTGCGCATCGCCACGCCGCCATCGGGAACCGGCGAGGTCACCATCGAGGGCCGAAGGCTGCCGCTGCATCCGGCGATGACCGGGCTGACGCTGCCGTTCAACCTGACCGGAATGCCGGCGCTCTCGCTGCCCTGCGCGCCCGGCGACGGCGGGTTGCCGATCGGGCTGCAGATCGCGGGGCGCCGTGGCGACGACTGGCGGGTGCTCGGCGTCGCCGCGCGCGTCGAGGCCCTGCTCGGGGGGCCCGCGACCGGCTGAGGATCGGGGCCGCCGTCGCCTATTTCAGCAGGCGCCGACGCGTCAGCACCAGCGCGACGTAATACGCGAGCATCGCATAGGCGGCCAGCACGCCGACGTGCAAGGCGATGCCGGTCGGCGCGCGCCCCAGCATCAGCGGTCGCGCCATGTCGATCGCGTGCTTGAGCGGCAGCGCGCTTGCGATGTGCGCGAGCCACGCGGGCATCTGCTCGACCGGGAAGTAGACCCCGGAGAACAGCAGCATCGGCGTCAGGACCAGGGTGAAGAAGTAGGTGAAGAAATCGTAGCCCGGCGCCAGCGCGTTCATCAGCAGGCCGAACGCGCCGAAGCACAGGCCGACGAGGAATCCCAGCGGCAGGATCCACAGCGCGTGCCAGGTGTGGCCGAAGCCCAGCGCGAAGATGACCACCAGGATGGCAGCGGTCGACATCACCGCCTTGGTTGCGCACCAGATCCACTCGGCCAGCACCACGTCGTCGAGCGCGATCGGCGCGTTGATGATCGCCTCCCAGGTCCGCTGCACGTGCATTCGCGAGAAGGCCGAGTACATGCCCTCGAAGCTCGCGGTGAACATCGCGCTCTGGCACACCATGCCGGTGCCGATGAACGCGACGTAGGGCATGCCGCCGACGTTGCCGATGAACGAGCCGATGCCGTAGCCCAGCGCGAGCATGTAGAGCAGCGGGTCGGCGATGTTGCCGAGAATGCTCGCCACCGCGAGCTTGCGCCACACCAGCAGATTGCGCCGCCACACGGGCAGGAAGCGGGCCGAGATCACCGGCGGCCGGAGGGCGGGCGACGTCGTCATCGTCAGTCGCGCAGCTCGCGCCCGGTCAGCTTGATGAACAGGTCCTCGAGGTTCGCGGGCCGGTGCAGGTAGCGCAGGCCGGTGCGGTTCGCGAGATCGGCGAGCAGCGGCCCGGCGTCCTGCGCATAGCAGAACGCGGTCTCGCCGGCCTGCTCCATGCGCTGCGCAAGCGCGCGGCCGTGGGCCTGCGCCCAGGCGCTGGCGTCGTCGCCGTAGACCTCGACCACCTCCGGCTCGACGTGGGCGGCGAGCAGCGCGCGCGGCGTGTCGCAGGCGATCAGCGTGCCGTGATCGATCACCGCGAGCCTCGTCGCGAGCCGCTCCGCCTCGTCCATGAAGTGCGTGGTCAGCAGGATCGTCTTGCCTTGCGACAGCAGCTGGCGCAGACCGTCCCAGATCAGGTGCCGCGCCTGCGGATCGAGGCCGGTCGTCGGCTCGTCGAGGATCAGCAGCTCGGGGTCGTTGATCAGCGCGCGGGCGAGCATCAGCCGTCGCT
>JBLMVY010000260.1:0-6675 GCA_050256935.1 Candidatus Levyibacteriota bacterium
AGGCCGTCGTCGGGCATGTGATCCTTCAGGTTGGGGTGCGGCCAGTCGGTGCCCCACAGCACGCGGTCGGGAAAGGTCTCGACGACCCGGCGGGCGAAAGGTGCCACGTCGCGGTACGCGTGCCGCTCGCCGTCGAGCGCCCTGGGTCCCGTGACCGAAAGCCGCTCCGGGCACGTCACCTTGGTCAGCACGTTCGGATGCTCGCGCATGAACCGGATGAAGAGCTCGAACTCGGGGCCGTCGACGGGCTTGGTCACGTCGGGCCGGCCCATGTGATCGACGACCACGGTCGCGGGCAGGGCGGCGAAGAAATCCCACAGCTCGGGAAGGTCGGGTGCCTCGAAGTAGATCACCACGTGCCAGCCGAGCCGGGCCACGCGGCCGGCGATCTCCAGGAGCTCGTCCCTGGGCGTGAAGTCGACCAGGCGCTTGACGAAGTTGAAGCGCACGCCCCGCACGCCGGCTGCATGCAGGCTCGCGAGCTCGGCGTCGGTGACGCTGCGCCGCACGGTGGCCACGCCACGCGCCCTGCCGCCGGAGGCTGCGCAGGCGTCGACCATCGCCCGGTTGTCGGCGCCGTGGCAGGTCGCCTGCACGACCACGTTGCGCGCAAAGCCCAGGTGGTCGCGAAGCGCGAACAGCTGCTCCTTCGACGCGTCGCAGGGCGTGTACTTGCGCTCGGGCGCGTAGGGGAACGCATCGCCCGGGCCGAACACGTGGCAATGCGCGTCGACCGCGCCGGCCGGCAGCCGGAACTGCGGCCGGCTGGGGTTGGCGTACCAGTCGAGCCAGCCCGGTGTCTTGTCGAAGCCCATCAGTCGACGTACTTGAGGCCCGCCTTCTCGAGCGCGGGCCGCATGTTGTACATGTCGAGGCCGAGCACGCCCGCGGCGAGCCTGGCGCGCTTCTCGGCTTCGCTGGCCTCGCGCGCGGCGGCGGAGTCGGCCACCTGCGGCGCGACCGCGGCGGGCACGACGACCACGCCGTCGTCGTCGGCCACGACGACGTCCCCCGGATTGACCGCGACGCCGGCGCAGACCACCGGGACGTTGACCGAGCCCAGCGTGGCCTTGACCGTTCCCTTGGCGCTGATCGCCTTGCTCCACACCGGGAACTTCATCTCGGTGAGATCCTTCACGTCGCGGACGCCGCCGTCGATGACCAGGCCCGTGGCGCCGCGCGCGCGGAAGGACGTCGCCAGCAGGTCGCCGAAATATCCGTCGGTGCAGTCGGCCGTCACCGCCGCCACCACGAGATCGCCGGGGCGGATCTGCTCGGCGACCACGTGCAGCATCCAGTTGTCGCCCGGATGCATCAGCACGGTGACCGCGGTTCCGCAGGCGGCGGCGCCGGGATACACCGGGCGCATGTAGGGCTTCATCAGGCCGACGCGGCCCATCGCCTCATGGACGGTGGCCGAGCCGAAGTGCGACAGCCGGTCGACGGCGGCGCGATCGGTGCGCGCGATGTTGCGTCTGACGATGCCGAGGTCGTTGATGCTCATCGATCTGTCCTTCTGCGATTGGGTGATTCAGCGTGGCGCGGCAGGCGCCACGGCGGACGAGGGGACCATCACCTCGCCGCGCATGATCAGGCGCGCGGTGCGCAACAGCGCCGCGCGGGTCACGTGCTGCGGATCCGCCGGGTCGACTTCGAGCTCGACGCTGAACTCCCCCGTCGGATGCTCGACCGACACCTTCTTCACGCGTCCCTGCGGGAGGCGCGCGACGTCGTGCGCGACCGATCCCTCGAGGACGCAGGCGGTGCCGACGGTGACGGCGGCCAGCACCCCGATCGCGTCGTGGCAGACGTGCGGGATGAAGCTGCGCGTGCAGATGCTGCCGCCGGCGCGGGGCGCCGCCACCAGCGTCATCTTCGGATAGTTCTTCGCGGTCACGTCGCCCAGCCCCATCGCGTGGCCGCAGGCGATGCGCAGGCGCTCGATCCTCGCCTTGAGCTCGGCGTCGGCGTTCATCTGCGTCACGGACTCGTACCCGGTCCGACCGACGTCGCTCGCCCGGAAGATCACCAGGGGCATGCCGTTGTCGATGCAGGTGACGTCGATGTCGAACGCCGGCGCCTCGCCCTGTCCCTCGACGTGGATCCGGTCGCGGACGCGACCGGTGGGCAGCAGCGACGAGCACACCGACCCCGCGGTGTCGAGGAAGTCGATGGAGATCGGCGCGCTGGTGCCGGGGACGCCGTCGATGCGCGCATCGCCTTCGTACTCGACGCGGCCGCCGGGCGTCTGGACGGTGATCGCGCACTGCATGTCGGTGTTGAGGGTCAGCACGCGGAAGGTGCTGGTGTCGCCCTGCGGCTCGACCATCCCGGTCTCCAGCGCGAACGGCACCACGGCGGCCAGCATGTTGCCGCAGTTGGGCGTCGTGTCGACGGTGTCCTTGTCCGGCTGCAGCTGCGCGAACAGGAATTCCAGGTCGACGCCCGGCCGCGTGCCCCGGCGGACGATGCCGACCTTGCTGGTCAGCGGATGCGCGCCGCCCAGACCGTCGATCTGGCGCTTGTCGGGCGAGCCCATGACCGCCAGCAGCAGGCGGTCGCGCGCGGCGATGTCGGCCGGGAGGTCGGCCTCGTTGAAGAACGGTCCGCGCGACGTGCCGCCGCGCATGAACAGGCAGGGTATGGATTTCTGCATGAAGGAATCTTGCGACGGAAGGAGCTGGGCCGATAGGCCCGCCTCATTCTAGCAGCTATCGCATTCTGGTATACCTCGTCGCCTGGCGTGCCTATAATTGCGGAATGGACCTGAAGCAGCTCGAGTACTTCGTCCGTGTCGCCGAGCTGGGCAGCTTCACCCGTGCCTCCATCGCGCTCGATGTCGCGCAACCGGCGCTGAGCCGCCAGGTGCGCCTGCTGGAGGTGGAGCTGCGCCAGGCCCTGCTGACCCGCAACGGGCGGGGCGTGGGAACCACCGAAGCGGGCAAGGTCCTGCTCGAGCACGCCCGGGGCGTCCTGTACCAGGTCGAGCGTGCCCGGGAAGAGGTGGAGCGCGTGCGCAGCGCGTATGCGGGGCGGGTGGCCGTGGGCCTTCCCCCGACGCTGTCGCGGGTGCTGACCGTCCCGCTCACCCGCGCCTTTCGCGCCAGCATGCCCAAGGCATCCCTGGCGGTGTGCGAGGGCCTGTCGGCGAACAACCAGGATTCCCTGATCGCAGGAAGGCTCGACGTGGCGGTCCTGTACAACGCGATGCCGTCTCCGGACCTCGACACCACGCCGTTGCTGGAAGAGGACCTCTACCTCATCGAGCGCAAGCGGGGGAAGACGGCGGCACGGCCGATCGGCCTGCGCGAGCTGGCCGAAAAGCCCCTGGTGATCCCCAGCCGCCCCCATTCGATCCGGATGCTGGTGGAAGTCGCGCTCGCCAACCTCGGCTTTCACCCGCAGATCGCGCTCGAGATCGACGGCGTCCGCGCGATCCTCGACCTGGTGGCCGACGGCGCGGGATGCGCGGTGCTGTCGATGACCGCCGTCACCGCGTCCGGGCACGCATCGGCGTTCGACGTTCGCCCGATCGTCAGGCCCCGCCTGCGCAGCAAGATCCTGCTGGCGACGAGCTCCAAGCGTCCCGCCACCGCGACCCAGCGGACGATGCTCGAGCTGATCCGCACGACGGTCCACGACGTGCTCGGCGCGCCGCGGCACAACGCCCGCGAGGCTGCCTCGGCCAGGCGCGACGCTGCACATGCCGCGGCTTTGCGCAACGCCTTGCGAACCTGAGCGTGCGCGGTCGCCTACACGCGAGAGCCCTGGCGTGCGTGGCGGCATCGCTGCTGTGGGCACCGCCGGCGCTGGCGCAGGCCCAGGGCGGTGCCGATGCCGGTGCCGGCGATCTGTGGCAGCGCGCGACCCTGCTGGGCGACATGGCGGGACTGCGACCGGGCCTCGCGCGGCGCGGCATCACGCTCGGGGTCACGGAGACGAGCGAGATCCTGGGCAACCTGAGCGGAGGCGTGCGCCGTGGCAGCGCCTACGACGGGGTCACCGAGATCGCTCTCGGCGTCGATGCGGCGAAGGCCCTCGGATGGAAGGACGGAGCCTTCAGCGCCAGCCTGCTGCAGATCCACGGGCAGAACCTCAGCGCGCGGAATCTCTACAACCTGCAGACGGTGAGCGGCGTCAGCGCCGATGCCTCCACCCGTCTGTGGGAGCTCTGGTACCTGCAACCGCTGGCGGATGGCAGGCTCGACGTGAAGGTCGGCCAGCAGAGCCTCGACCAGGAGTTCATGGTCAGCCAGTACTCGGGGCTCTACCTCAACACCATGATGGGCTGGCCGATGCTGCCCTCGGCCGATCTCTACGCCGGCGGTCCCGCGTATCCGCTGTCGTCGCTGGGGCTGCGCCTGGCCACGCGCCCTGCGGGCGGGTGGCGGTTCCTGGCGGGCGTGTTCGACGACAATCCGCCGGGCGGCCCCTTCGCCAGCGACTCGCAGCGGCGCGGGCGCGAAGCCTACGGCACGCGGTTCGACCTGAACTCCGGCGCGCTGCTCATCGCCGAGGTTCAATATCCGGTGCAAACCCTGCCGGGCGCGGCCCGAGGCTGCGACCCGTCGCCCTGCGACCTGCCGGGGGCCTACAAGCTGGGTGCCTGGTACGACACCGCGAGCTTCGACGACCAGCGATACGACACCGCCGGCCTGTCGCTCGCCGATCCCGCGAGCAGCGGCGCGCCGCGCGAGCATCGCGGCAACTTCAGCGTCTACGCCGTCGTCGACCAGATGGTGTGGCGCGAGGCGCAGGGCCCGCGCTCGGTCGGCGTGTTCGCGCGCATCATGGGCGCTCCGGCCGACCGCAATCCGATCGACTTCAGCATCAATGCCGGCCTCGACCTGACGGCGCCGCTGCCCGGACGCGACGGCGACAGCCTGGGCCTCGGCTACGGCCTCGCCCACGTCAGCCGGCAGCTCTCCGGGCTGGATGCCGATACCGGGTCGTTCAGCGGCACGCCGTATCCGGTTCGCGGCAGCGAGCACTTCGTCGAACTGACCTACCAGTGCCAGGTCGCTCCGTGGTGGGTGATCCAGCCCGACCTGCAGTACGTATGGAATCCCGGCGGCGGCATCCCGAACCCGCTGCAACCGACGACGCGGATCGGCGACGAGTTGGTGCTTGGGCTGCGCACCGTGATCACCTTCTGATCATGGCCGACGGGTCGTCGCCCCCGCGCGATCAATCCTTCGCCTTGGCGCGGTAGCGAGCCTTCCACAGCGCCCACGGCCTCCCGATGACGCTGCGATTGGTCGCGTCGTACTGGCGCGCTTCCGCCTCGTCGAGATAGGTGACGCTTCCGCCCAGGGCAATCGCCTGCTGCTGCAGCGTCGCATTGGACTGCGTGTACGCGGCGCGGAACACGGCGACCGGCACGCTTTCGCCGACCGCGCAGAATCCGTGGCCGCGCATCAGCACGACGCTGCGCTCCCCGAGCGAGTCGGCGAGTGCCTGTCCCTGCTCGCGGTTGCGCACCAGCATGTCGGTCTCCCCGAAACGCTCGCGGATCTCGAACACCGGCACGCCTGCGCCGAGGAAGCTGCCCATGTGGTAGATCGCGCGCAGCGGGACCGACGAAGCGGCGAACGGGACCACCCCGGGCGCGTGGCTGTGTACGACGGCATTCACGTCGGGACGGCGGGCGTAGATCTCGCCATGGATGAAGCGCTCGAGATACGGCGAGCGCGTGTCGCCTGCCAGCGCCGTCGACGCGAGGTCGAAGGTCATGATGTCGCTCTCGCCCACGAGCTCCGGGGCCAGCGAGCGCGACATCAGGAAGCGATCGGGCGCATCGGGATCGCGGACGCTGACGTGGCCGAATCCGTCGAGGACGCCGAGCCCGGCGAGGATGTGGTTGGCGGCGACGAGGTCGTCGAGCAGGGCGGCGCGGGCGGTCGAGGTCATGGCAGGGCGGGACGGGAGGGGTGGTGGACGGGGAAGGCGCCGATGGTACTTGGATTGCGGCGCGCCTGCCCTTGGCCGATTCGGGTGGCGGATCCGGGCGACCGAATGGAGCCGTCCATTCGGGCCGCGGATTTGGGGGATACTTGGCTGCCCGCCCTGACCGTGACGACGAGCGCTCCATGCCCAGCACGCCCACGCGAATCGACCAGACGCTGACCCTCGCCGTGCTCGCGGCGGTCATCGTCGGCTGCTTCTTCGTGCTGCGCCCCTTCCTCACCGCCCTGGCCTGGGCGGCGATCCTGTGCACGACCACGTGGCCGCTGTTCAAGCGCCTGACGGTGGTCCTCCACGGTCACGTCGGCTATGCCGCGCTGGCGATGGTGCTGCTGCTGTTGCTGCTGATGTTCGCGCCATTCGTCATCGTCGGCGCGACCATCGCCGAGAACGCGGACAAGATGGCTGCCTGGGGCCGCGCGGCGCTGGCATCGGGGCCGCCCGACCCTCCTGCGTGGCTCGCCGGCCTGCCGCTGATCGGGCCGACCGTGTCGGAGCATTGGGCGGGCGTCGCCCACGACACCGCCCAGTTCCTGCAGCTGCTGTCCAGTTACCTGGAGCCGCTGCGCAAGTTCGCGATCGCTTCGGGCACCTCGGTGGTCGCGGGCATCCTGCAACTCGCGTTGTCGATCTTCATCGCCTGGTTCATGTTCCGTGACGGCGATGCGATCGTCGAGCGGCTGCGCGGTGCGACGCGGCGGATCGCGGGCG
>JBLMVY010000261.1:0-6810 GCA_050256935.1 Candidatus Levyibacteriota bacterium
GTGCCGCAGTGGACGAGCGGATAGTAGTAGCCGTCCGGGAGCCCCTGCGCCTTGGCGGCGACGTAGGCCTGGTGGAAGTTGCGCAGGAACACCGCGGCGAGGCTCTCAAGGTTGCCGATGCCCGAGCCGTGGTAGTTCCACGCCGTGCACGAGGTCTGGTCGGTCTCGTCGAGGTACTCGATGTCGAGGCGGTTCATCAGCCACAGCAGCGACGTCGGGTAGCCGGGGATGTTGCCGCACTGGCCGCAGGACTTGTGGTGCCACAGCCGCCGGGTCGGGATCTTCTTGTCCCAGCCGTAGAGGGTCTTGGCGATCACCGGCTCGTGCTCGTCGCGGATCCGGTGGACGACGATCTCGCCGTCCTTCTCGAGCTGCCACATGACGTCGCGCACGTCCTCGACGCGCTCCTTGGACGTCAGCATCGAGCGCTTGTCGATCTTGAGCTCGACCCAGGAGGTCGCGATGCGCGCCTCCTCGGGCGACAGCTTGGCGTCCCGCCACTCGGAGCCGTGCCCGGTGAAGCGTTCGCCCGGCTGCGGTTCGATTCGATTCGTCATGGTCCTCTCCTTCGGCAGTTCGGTGCCGTTGCCTGCAATCGCGCCCCTGCGCGGGCCGCGATCAATCGTCGTCTTCCTCTTCCTGCTCGGCGATCCAGTCCTTCAGCTCGTCGCGCTTCTCGTCCATGATGTCGGTGATCACGTCGAAGAGGTTCTCGTCGATCGTCTCGAGCTGCTGCAGCACGCCGGTCTCTTCCCAGATCGTGTACAGCTCGACCGACGTCTTGAGGTTCACCTCCCACGCCGTCGCCGTCGTGTTCAGCGTCGGCATCGGAATCGCCTTGCGCAGGATCTTGAGCGGGGCGTCGACCTTGGCGACGTTCGGACCCCAGTCGGGGAATGCGTCCTTGGTGATCATGTCGGGCGACAGCTGGTTGCCCGTCGACACGACCTTGAGCAGCACGCGGCTGAACGGGCGCAGCACGTTGCGCGCCGATTCCATGCCGTGCTTGATCGCCGTCTCGCGCATCAGCATCACGAGGCCGCCGGGCGAGTTGCCGAACGGGCAGCGCGCCGCGCAGGTGTAGCACTGGGCGCAGGCCCAGATCTTCTCCTGCATCGCGTCGTAGATGCCCTCGAGGTTCTCGGTCCACAGCAGCTGGACGATCTCGCGCGGGCTGAAGTCGTAGTAGTGCGCGGCGGGGCAGGTGGCCGTGCAGATGCCGCAGTTCAGGCATCCGTTCAGCTCGTGGTCGTAGCGGAGGTCGGACTGGATGTCCTTGAAGATCTCCTCCAGCTTGGGGCGGGTGACCGGCGGCTTGTCGGAGACCGGGTCTCCGATCCGCTCCTGCACCCGCGTGGACGCGTGGCTCATCGTCGCTCCCGTTCGCCGGTCAGTACGTGAGGACCTTGCAGTCCTCTTCCATGATCTCCTCGATCAGGTGCGCGCCGCCGACGATGCCCTCGCACTCGGGAATGAGATCGTCCTTGGTCATGTCGAAGAGGTCGAGGTTCGGCGAGCAGCAGTAGAACTTCGCGCCCGCCTCGTGTGCGTCCTTGATGAAGTCGTAGACCGACTTCGGGGAGCCCTCCTTGACGAACAGCTTCTCCGCGACGCCTTTCTTCATCAGGCGTCCCGCGGTCGCCGTGCAGATCACTTCGACTTCGTACTCCATCGCGGCGGCGACCGAGGCCTGGAAGATGGGGGCGCCGAGCTCCTCGCCGTGGCGGGGATCGGTGTTGGCCATCACGATAACGAGCTTCTTTGCCATGGCGTCTTCGACTCGGGGAGGGGACTGCGATTGGACTCCGCGTGGCAGCGCCCGTTCTCTGGGGTGCGCTTGCCCGCGCCTTATATCAGCAATTTCTAATATATTAATGAGCACCCTCTGGGGGTGCAAGCGATTTTTCCATCATCGGCAGTGTTTCGCACGCACGCGCGCACTGCGAGATCACCGTACGGAATACCCTTCACCGCGCCATGGACATCGGCCCGCATCGCAGGCCGCTTGCGCGGATCGCGATGCTCAGCGCGTGTCGCGCGCCAGCGTCCTGTCGTCCATCCAGCCGGTGATCTGGATCAGGCCGGTCATGATCGGCACCAGTGCGTCCTCGAGCTCGCGCTGCGCCTTGCGCAGCTGCGCGAGATCGGCATCGACCTCCGGCGGCGACTCCTCGAACTCCATGACCAGGTCCTCGACCATCGCGACCTTGAGGCCGGGATGTCCGGTGAATCCGAATGCGCGGGGGCCGACCTGCCACAGCGCTGCACGATCGAGCGAATCGCGAGCCAGCACCCGCGCGGTGTCGGGCGGGCGCGGCCGGTCGCGCATGTAGACGGCGAGCGGATAGGTCGCAGGGAGGTAGCCGTTGAGCGCCGAGTCGTCGACGCGGTGCGCGGTGGTCACCGAGAACTCCAGCGGCGCCGGCTCGGCGCCTCCCCCTGCAGCGATGGCGAGGATCTGGGCGCCCAGGCCGATGCCGATCACCGGTGCCTCGCATGCGAGGCACGCGGCAGCGAGGTCGATTTCCTTCGCGAGCGTCGGCACGTCGCGCGTGCCGCCGGCGCCCCAGGGCCCGCCTCCGACCAGGATCAGACCGTCGGCGAGCGCGTCGGGCGGCGGCAGCGTTCCCTTGGACGTGAAAGGCCGGTGGTAGCGGAAGCGGATGCCGCGCCCTTCGAGGTGGTCCTCGATCAGTCCCAGGTATTCCGCGGACGTGTGCTGGATGACGTGGATGAGTTTCATCGGGGATCGGGCGTGGGCTCGGTCGGCGGGACCGGGGCCGGCGCGGCGACCGCGGCTTCGACGGCGCTCGCGAAATCGCCGGGGGCGACGCTCAGCAGGCCGACCTGCGCCTGCGCGAAGAATCGCTCGATCGCCGGGCGCAGGTCGGCGGCTTCGACGCCGCGCAGCGCGGACTCGAGGTCGTACACGATGCGCGGCGGCGTCACGATGAAATCGCCGGTGATCAGCACCTCGCGCAGGCGGGACAGCCGGGGACCTTCGAGCCTCGCGTAGGCGGTGATGGTCCCGCCTGCGCCGCTGTGGGTTCCCGACCGGACATCGGCCGCCGCCGCGGGATCGTCGATGGCGGCGACGAAGGCGTCGGTGCCGATCTCCTCGTCGAAATGCGCCGCCGCCAGCGCCTCCTCGCGCGGGCCGATCTCGCCTTCGACCGGCGCGATTCCGAGGCGCTGCGCAAAGCCCTCGAGCAATGCCGCCTTGATCGTCCCGATGTCCGGCGCCTCGCCCAGAAGCTCCTTCAGCGTCACGATGCGCTGCGCGGCGGAGTCGAGCGCACGCCTGGCGAGCTTCGCCTGGGGAACGTTGAGCGCGGCGAACATGCGCGCGGGATCCATGTCGACCAGCACCGTGCCCTGGTAGAACAGCGTGTCGCCGTCGAAGAATCCCCCGGTGCCCGAGACCTTGCGGCCGCCGACCTCGATGTCGTTGCGCGGGCGGTAGCGCGCGTCGACGCCGAGCCCGCGCAGGCCGGCGGCCGCCGCCTCGCAGATCTCGCGGGCGAGATCCGCGAGCGAGGCGATGGCGAGCGTTCTCCGGTCGAACACCAGCGACCAGCCGAGCTGCCCCTCGTCGAAATAGATGGCCCCGCCGCCGGTGACGCGGCGCGCGATGCCGATGCCCTGCGCCCTGCAGTAGTCGACGCGCACCTCGTGCGAGAGCGCCTGGTGGCGGCCCACCAGCGCGGTCGGAGGAAAGCGCAGGAAGCGGATCGAGTCGGGAATCTCCCCCGCCTTGTGCGCGTCGATCATCGCCTGGTCGAAGGCGATCTGCGCCCGCCCGGGTCGCAGCCCCGTGTCGATGACGCGGAACATGCGTTCCGTCATCGGCGGCCCCGGGCCCGCCCGATCGCGGGCATCGCGACCGGAACCGCGGCCGGCATCGACGGCACGACCTCAGTCCGCAGCGTCGCGGGTCGCCGGCGCCGCCTTCTGCGGCACGATCCGCAGCTGGCGGCGGATCTTGCGGATGTCGCCGCGATTGGGCTGGAACGGATAGCTGGCGATGTCCGAAGGCGGCGAATCGCCATAGGGACGGTCGCAGGCCGACACGTCCTCGGCGACCTTGCCCGGGCAGCCGGAGGTGCGGAACGCCACGCCCCGGTCGATGACCTCGTCGAGCTCGCCGGTCGGGATGCCGAAATCGATCACGCGGCCTTCGCCGTCGAAGCGCATCTGGTCGACGCGGACGCCGCCGTAGTCGATCAGGTAGCGGCCGAGCTGCACGCGCCGCCACTGGTCGCGCGGCGTGGCGGGCAGGTGATCCATCAGCGAGCCCTTCTCCGGGAAGAAGCAGAACATGTGGCTGTGTCCGCCCATGTCGACCAGCCGCTGGACCAGCGACAGCGTGTCGTGCTCGGTCTCGCCCATGCCGACGATGATGTGCGCGCCGAATTTCTGCGACCCGAAGATGTCGCGCGCGTCCTCGAGGATCTCCCAGTAGTGCTGCCAGCTGTGCGGCGACTGCACGCCCTTGCCGCGCGTGCGCTCGAAGATGTCGGGCGTGGCGGCGTCGAGGGCGACGGTGAAGATGTCGGCGCCGAGGTCCTTCAGGCGCTTGACGTCCTCGCGCTGCATCGTCGTGGGATTCGACAGGATCGACACCGGCACGGTCGACGGGTCGATGCGGTCGGTCCAGGCCTTGAGCACCGTCACCGTGTCCTCGTCGGAGCGCGGATGGGTGATCATCGAGATGCACATCCGGTGGAACGGGGTGGCGGCGCCGTCGCGGGCGACGATGTCGATCGTCTGCGCCAGCGGCACCGCGGGCCAGTCGACGCGGATGAAGTTGCGGTCGGCGTAGTCGCGTTCGGCCTCGCGGTGGCGGGCGAGCCCGCAGTACGCGCAATTGGCCCGGCAGCCCTCCGGGTAGGTGAGCAGCAGGTTGAGGCAGCGCGTGCACGAGCAGCGGTACATCCTGCCTTTCATGATGCCCAGCGTGATCGCCGCGGCCGTCGACATCTGCACGTACTCGGGCGAGCGCATGTAGGGCGTCAGCACGTTGTTGTTGGGCAGGTACACGCCCTGCGGCTCGACGTGGTTGGCGATCACCCGCGCGCCGTTGCGCGCCTCCTTGGGCGGGCGCAGCGGGGCCCGCGGCTGCATCAGCGCATAGGGGTTGTGGTCGAGCGCGGCAGCACCTTCGGCGGGTGCGGCGCTGGCCGCGGCGGCGGCGCCATCGTCGGGACGGTAGCAGCTCATGATCGGTCTCCTCGTTTGCCGTTCTGCGTGATCAGGGCGCCCAGTAATCGGGGTAGGCGACCCACCCGCGGCGCAGCGCCGCGTTCCGCGGCAGGGTGTGGGTCTCCATCGCGCTGGCGAGCTCCTCGCGACGGCGCACGGCGCGCGACAGCGCGACGGCGAACAGCGCATCGAGCTCGTCCTCGTAATCGGACAGCGCATCCGGATTGCCGCGAAGCGCCTCGGCCGCGGCCTCGCCCGCCAGCGCACCCGAGTGCACGGCGGCCGTGATCCCGGCGCCGGTGATCGGATTGGCGAGCCCGGCGGCGTCGCCGGCGAGCAGCACCTGCGTCGCCCCCAGCGTGCCGGTGGCCTTCACCATTCCGCCGACGGGAATCGCACCTCCGGTGCGCGCCAGGATCTCGCGGCCGACGCGGCCCGCCGCGACGAGGCTTGCGTGCAGGTCGTCGACGATGCCCTTGAGCGCGCCCTTGTGCGCGGGGTCGACCCCCGCGCCGACGTTGGCGATCTCGCCCTTGGGGAACAGCCAGGCATAGCCGCCGGGCGTGGCCGCCGAGAGGAAGATGTCGGTCGCGTCATGCGCCTTGCGCAGCGGCACCGTGACCTGGCGTGTCTCGACCAGGCGGCGGTTGACGCTGCCGATCGCGCGTCCCACGACGGAGCGCGGGCCGTCCGCGCCGATCAGCACGCGGGCGCGCAAGCGGGTTCCGTCCGAGAGCTCGACGCTTCCGTCGCGGTCCACGGCGCGCAGCGTCGTCGCGAAGCGGCAGGAGGCACCCGCCGCGATCGCTTCCTCGACCAGCGCCGCATCGAAGGCCGCGCGATCGAGCATCTGGCCCGGAAACGGATCGGTGAGGTCGGGCGTCTCGCCTTCGACGTAGGTCTCCATCGCGCGGATCGACTGGCGCACCGAGCGCGCGAGTCCGCTGACGTTGGAGCCGATCAGCGCGGGCACGAACTCGGCGCACTGGACCGGGCGCCCGGGCTCGCGCTTGCGGTCGACGGCCAGCACGCGCGCCCCGCGGCGCGCCGCAGCGGCCGCCGCCCGCGCGCCGGCGGGGCCCAGCCCCGCGCACCGGACGTCGATTTCCACGGCGCTCACCGGAGAGTCCTGGCGCCCCGGGCGCTCGTCGCCGCCGTCATCACCGTCACGACAGGGCGAGCGACGCGCGCGGGTGGATCTTGATCGTGCGCCCGGTCTTCATCGAGCAGCAGGCGTGCTCCTGCACGGCCGGACGGCCGATCGCCTCGGCCACGGCCAGCGCGCCATCGGCGGGAAACGCGATGCCGTCGAGGCCCGCCGCGATCGCATAGGCGTCGGTGACGCGCCGGTGCATGCCCGGGGGCCGCGCGCAGCCCAGCAGCACCGACCGGTCGGGGATGCGGCGCCGCGCCTCGAGGAAGATGCGGCCGATGTCCGATGTCTTCGGCGTCTCGAAGGTGCCCGGTTTCGCGTAGAACGGCATGATGACGACCAGCACCAGCGAATGCACGGGGTAGCGCGAGACGATGTCCAGCGCGTTCGCTTCGCCGAGGATCCTGCCGTAGTGCAGGCCGATGACGATGTGCGGGACGATTTCCATCGTCGTC